>JAEELO010000067.1 GCA_016282705.1 Candidatus Gastranaerophilales bacterium
AGAGGATGTATAGGAAATTGTGTATGGTGCAGCGAGTAATATGTTACAAATAAAATAATGACGTGTAGAAGTTGTATTTCATACAGAAGTCCTGAGAATGTCGTTGTCAATATGAAACATAGACTTGAAAAATGTAATATAGAATTCTTTAATATGAGCTTTGATCCAAATCCTACAGACAGAAGCTATCATTTAAATTTATTTAATAAAATTGCAGATAAATTTCATGGCACTATCAATGTTATATATAACCTTGACGGTTTGCCTGATAAAGAATTTCTTGACGCATTTAAAAATGCATTTTCCGATAATTCAAAATTGATTATAAGTCCTATATTTCAAAATGAAGAACTTAGAAAGAAATATAAATCTTTCTTCTATACAAATAGTCAATTGGAAGAAATTCTTTCTTATATGGACAGGCTTTGTATTAATTCTGAAATATGTTTTTCTATAATGCCGGGAGTTAACCAATCTGAGAATAGAAACTCAGAAAAATACGGTAAGTATTTGCAGGAAAAATATAATTATGTAAAAAAATACAGTTTGTATGAAGTTGAAATAGAACCGGCATCGCCTTGGACATACAGTCCTGAAAAGTATAATTTAAAAAATCCGAGGAAAACATTTATGGAATACTATAATGATAATAAAGGTATAGAAAAATCTTTTGAAAGTGATTTTTTTAAAGAGGCGGTTTTAGTAAGGTAGAATATACGGCGAAGATTTTAATCTTCGCCGTTATAATTATAAAGTTTTACAATATATTTTTATGATTTTATGCTAAAATCAGGACAGAGAACCGATTAAATATGAAAAAAATATTATTAATTTTTTTATATATTGTATTTTTTCAAATTGGAGTTATTGCGGACCAGGCCGAAGAAGCTGCAAAGGATGCGCCTTCTGCTGATATTACAAATGCTCCGGCTTTTTATACTGCGGCTCAGCAATCGCGAGATGCAGTTGTTTTTGCGGAAAAAAATAAATTCGGTTTAAAGGATAATAACGGAAATATTATTGTTCCTGCTGAATACCAAAAAATTATTATGACAGGGCGTTCCGGCTGGATTGTTCAAATACATAACAAGTACGGTTTAATGGATTCAGAAGGAAACTATATAATAAAACCTAAATACAGATATGCCGACAGAATTCTCGGAAGATATATAAAACTAGGTAACGACCATGATTTTGGTATTTATAATGAATTCGGGGATATAATTATACCGCCCGAGTACTCTTCTGTTGATTTATTATACGGGAAGATGTTTTTAACATATAAAAATTACAGATACGGCGTCTCTGATTTTAAAGGAAAAGTTCTTATTCCTAATATTTGCGATGAAATATATATGCCGTCAAAAGATACTATGAGAATAAAATATTATGGTGAATGGTTTGAATTAACAAATATTGATGCGGAAAAACTCGCAATGCCTGAAACCGCTTTAAAATCAGCATCTTCGGAGGAATTTACAATTAAAGATTTTTTTGTTGAAACAGGTGCGATTTCCGGTTATTCCGTTTTAACATTTTCTGATTATTTAATAAAAATAATATCTTCAATATCGCCTGCTCATGAGGAAACAATAGATGAATTAATTCTTTCTCATGGTGTTGATACTGTCGGGATATTAAAAAAATTCAGTTGGATACCTAAATATCCCGTTACTTTTTCAAAAAACTATTATGAACATTTGGCTAATCCGTTTAACGGACCGTTGTCCGATACCAGAAATAAACTAAAAAATAAGGTGGGACAATGAGAAAATCAACAAAAATTATAGCAGCATCAATAATAAGTTTAGGTGTTATCACAGGCGGATTTTGTACATTATATCTTAAAGCCTTGCCAAAAGTTGTTTCAAGCCATAAATTTATTCAGTTTGTACAAAATAAGGTAAAAGATTATACAAATGCCGAATTAAAAATTGTTCAGCCTGTTTTGCATACGGAATTATCACCTGACATAAAGTTTAGTGTTCAACAGGTTAATTTAAAAAAAGATGAACAAATTCTTTTAGATGTACAAAATTTTAATTTTGGATTCTCTTTAAAAGAAATTTTTTCTAAAAAACTTATAATTAAAAGATTAACAGCTGAAAGTATTTTTGCTGACGTAAATCCGATTATGGAGTTATTTCCAAAACAAGAGGATGAAAAAGAACAAAAAAATGAGTGGAATATAGATGTATTTGATGCATTATTAGGGGTTCGTGATTGCGAAATTATATATTGGTATAACCCTGATATAAAAATACATTTAAAAGGACATCATATTGGAGTGAATAATGCCAGAAAGATAAAAAAAGATGTTCGTTTTCAATTAATAGCTGATATTATAAGAAAAGATAAGCACGCTGAATTAAAGCTGAATGATAATAAAAGAGTATTTTTTGCGGAAAAACATTTATATGTACAAGATTGTCCTTTAAGTATTAATAATTCTAATATTTTTATAAATTTAACAGCAGATAAGAAACAGAATTATGATATAGATTTATACTCTAAAAATTTCAATATAAATGATATTTTAGATTTTTTGAATACACAAATAATAGAAAATAATGTGCAGGATTCACTTGTGTATTTTTCGGATATTAAAGGAAATATTGATTTTAAATTAAATATAAAAAATGACAGTTTAAACGGTACTTTTAAAGTAAATAATGGAAGCTTTAAAGTCAAAGATGTCGATAACATTCCTATAACAATAACAAAAGGTAATGTTTATTTAACATCAAACGAAGTTAAATTAAGTGATTTTGAAGGATATTATGACGGAAATCAAAAAAATAAAATAGATTTTGCCGGAACAGTCAAAGATTATCTTAATTCAATAGATACGGATATTGTAGGAAATGCAATAGTCAGAAATGATTTCTTTAAAACACATTTATCAAGAATGACAGGTACACCGCTGGAAATAAAAGGAGAAGCTCCTACCAGAATAATGTTTAAATCAAAGAATAACATTATGGATTTTATATGGTTGTTTATGCTTAAACCCGGAGAAAATATAAAAGTTGCAAATGATTATCTTCCGTTCGAAGATACTTTAAGACTTATGAAAGCGGATATGCATATGGAAAATATGATATTGGATATAAAATCCATAGATTACCATATGATTTCGAAAGATAAATTACCTTCTCCTGATGCACCGAGAGAAAAGCGACCGGCAGGACAAAGACCGAAACCTATTTTTACATTAAACGGCAGTCTTGATATAGCAAATAATAATTATATTAAATATGCAGGATTTGAATTTCCTCAGCCGCTTCCCAGTGAACTTTTAAATGCTGTTTTAAAACAAAATTTATTTAGAAAAGGAAAAATTGCAGGTAAAATTTTTATTGATAACAGAGGCAAATATCCTGTTCTAAATGGTTCAATGAGTATGGATAAAGTCTTAATTCCGTCTCAAATGGCATTTGTTAGAGATGCTGTTTTAGAAGCTAAACAAAACTTAATTCATATTAATGCAAACGGCGGGTACAGAAGAGCGAAATTTAATTTTGACGGGGATATTTTAAATGAATTAAGATTTCCTATAATAGTAAAAAATGTAAATATGTCACTTGAAAGCTTGGATTTACTTAAAGTACTGGAATTGTTTAATGACCAAAGCAGTGCTGAAAATGTTATTAATACGGGTGAAGAAATAGTTAAAGTTGAAAATTCGGCAAATGAATTTGATATTCGTAATTTAATTATTGAAAAAGCACGTTTTCATTTGGATAAAGGAACATATAAACAAATAGAATTCGGTAATTTAGATGCGGATTTAACCTTAAACAAAGACGGTGTTATTGATGTTAAATCAAACAGGTTTGATTTTGCGGAAGGTATTTCTTCGCTTCGGGCAAATTTTGATTTGATTAACAAAAAATACAACATAAAATTAGGTGTAAGAGAAGTAAATTCCGATTTGATTGCACAGGCATTATTGGATTTGAAACGTGAAATAACAGGTAAAGGTTCGGGATTTTTGGATTTAACAACAGATGATTCTATGAAACTGTCAGGTTCTATTCGTTTTAGAGTATTTGACGGCGCTATTGAGAAAATAGGTTTGGTTGAATATGTTTTAAAATGTGCATCTTTATTAAGAAATACTCTTTCTATGATAAGTCCTGCGTTTTTTGCCGATATTGTAAATGTTCCTGACGGACATTTTGATAAAATTACCGGTACTATTTTGTTAAAAAATAATATTGCAACAGGTATAAAAATTAAGACATTTTCTCCTCAATTGAGTACATATATAACAGGCAGATATAATATAGATAACGGTGATACCTCGCTTAGAATATATGCAAAATTTTCAAATGCAAAAAAGGGATTCTCAGGATTTTTAAGAAAAATTTCATTAAATTCTCTTGCAAACAGAATACCGCTTTCTTCTAAAAATGACGAACATTATTATGCAGTTGAATTATCAGAACTTCCTGATATAGATGCAAACGAAAAAGATTGTCAAATCTATCTTACAAAAGTTGAAGGTGATGTCGCAAATAATAATTATATATCTTCTTTAAAAAAAATTAAGTGATATAATATATAAACAATCGGATTAAAATAATAAAAGTTGTGTTTATTTATGAATAAAGAAATAGGAGTTTAATTTATGACTAAAAAACTAATTGCATATTTCTCCGCAAGCGGGATTACAGAAAAAATTGCAAAGAAAATAGCCGAATTAACTGATTCCGATATATATGAAATAAAACCGAAGGTTAAATATACCGCTGCCGATTTAAATTGGATGGATAAAAATTCAAGAAGTTCAATAGAAATGAGTGAGTATACTTCTCGTCCTGAAATAGTTGACGATAATTTTTCAACAGATGAATACGATACAATATTTCTTGGCTTCCCCATATGGTGGTATATGGCACCAACTATAGTTAATACATTTCTTGAAAAACACGATTTTTCAAATAAAAAAATTGTAGTATTTGCTACATCGGGAGGAAGCAGATTAGGCAATACTATAGAAAAACTTAGACTATGTGTTTCTGAAACTGCTAAATTCATTGATGGCGGGGTTTTAAACGGTAGTCCGTCTCAAGATGCCTTAAAAGAGTGGTATCAAAATTTAAAAATTTCCTAAAAAGATGAATTCAAAAAGAATATATTACATAACAATTGCAATCATAATTTTGCTGGGAATCGTTTTAAGAACGTTATTTTTGCTTGAAAATAAACCGTTTTGGTATGATGAATGTATGCTTGCGTTAAATATAATATACAATAATGATTATTTTCATTCTTTATATTGTAACCAAGCAGCACCTGCTTTTTTTTTATATATTTCTAAAATTATAGGCAATATTCTGCCTGATACGGCATTAGAAGTGAAACTTAGAATATTCCCGTTTCTGTGTTCCGTTTTTTCTGTTTTTGTATTTTATAAATTTTCAAAATTATTTTTAAATAAAAAGTGTACAATAATTTTAGCTACGGCATTATCAGGATTTATTTATCCTCTTATTTATTATGCACAAGATTTTAAACAGTATAGCTGTGATGTTTTATTATATATTGTTATATTATACAGTTATTATACTCTCGAAAAGACTCAAAATAAAAGAATTATATTCCTATTAACCGTATTATATTCTCTTTCGATATATTTTTCTTTTCCTTCTGTATTCGCAGTATCAGCTGTTTTTATAACATTATTAATATTTAATCGTCAGCAATTTAAAAAAATGGTATATATATTAATCCCTGTTTTTATAAGTATTATTATATTTTATGTTAATTACATGGCATCAGTACATAGTCCGTTTTTGCATTACTATTGGCAAGATGGTTTTATATCGTTGGATTGGAATAAAAATAAGGCTATTATAGAAAATTTATTTAAATACATATATAACGGAAATGTCCCGATTTTATTTTTTATTATTAGTATATTTTTTGCGATAAAAAAAGATATTAAGAATAAATATATAGCTTTATTATTTATTGCTTTAGGTATTTCTATTGCGGTATCCATTCTTCATCTTTATCCGATAGCGGAAAGGATTAGTTTGTATATAATACCTATTATTATTCTTCTGACTGTTAAGTTTTTAGATTATGTTAATTTAAATAATAAATATTTGAGTGCTTTATTATGTTTAGCTGCCACATTTTTTATATTGTACCCTTCTTTAGAAAAAGATTATAAAAATGTTATACAAAAGAAATATTATAGTGAAGATTTTTTGACACCGTTATTGCTTGCGAAGAAAATGTCAAAACCCGAGGATATATTTATTATTTCTGAAGGTAATAAATGGTTTTATATATACACTAAAAAGTATATAAATATTGAAAATACAGTAATTATTGAACCTTCTTTTGATGATGAAGAAACACGATTGAAATACTTACAATCATATCCGAAAGGTCATGTATACTATTTAATAATTGCTCATCGTAAAGGGAAGTATAAAACAATATATAACTGGGCAAAGGAACAAGAAGAGTTCTATTGTAACAGAGATGAAAAAGGTAATACATTAATAAGATTTAAATTATAAAAAACAGGATAATTAATTTAATTATCCTGTTTTTCTTTTATATTAAAGATTTTATACGTACATCGTAATTACTTGTCCATCAGCTTTTGTAAATTTACCGCAGATTATCATGATTAAATCATAAATTGCCCAAATTGCAGTTATAAGAACTCCAAGTCCGAATATCCAACCTGCCAAAATCGTTATCAAAAGCATTGTAACACCTTTTTGTATGTTTCCGGCAAAGAAATGGTGAGCGCCAAAAACACCTATCAAAAAGCATAATAATAATGCCGCAATCCAATCCATGTTTAATTTCTGTTCCATATAATTTACTCCTTTTTTATAAATTAATTATATAAATTCTGTTGATTTTAGTCAATTAAGAAGCATTAAAACAAATAAATAACAAAATTTTTTATTAGATGTTTTAAAAAAGTGTAAATAATAAAGAATAAAAAATGTGTATAAATTTTCCTAATATCAGTTTTAAAGGCTATGATGCAGCTCCTATTAAAAATATATATCTTGATGAATCATACTGCAGTAATATTGAGCAAGAAATGAGAAATATTTGCCGTCAGGAGGATATAAACATAAGAAAAATACATGACGGTAAAAAATGGACACAGGATGATAAAAGCATAATTGAAATAAACAGGAAACCATATTTAATAGGGAACAATGATATTTTAAGCTGCCTTATATATGAAATGAAAAATAAATATAATATATTTGGCGGTAAAACTTCAGTTTTTTTGACCGGTGGAAATACTTTTATCGGTAAATATCCAAACGGTGAGAAATGGCTTATAACCGGAGAAAAGCTTAATGATGAAAAAAAACAGGATATAGCTTCTTTATATAAAATAAAAGCAGAAAATATTCATCAAATCCCCAAACCTGATTTTCATATAGACTTAGGAATCAGACCAATAGGCTATCCTGATATACTTGTTAACGACCCTGAGCTTGCTCTTAAAAAGCTGGATGAAATTGATGACGGATCAAAAGAATTCAAAGAAGTACGTCAAACATTTCTTGCATATAAGCATGGTGCATCTTTTACATATGCTTCCGCTGATGAAATATGTAATGCTTTAAAGAATTTAGGCTTCAATCCTATAAGGATTGCCGGTGTATTCTATAACGGAATAAATTTTATGAACGGAATAGTAAATAAACACCCTGACGGAAGTATTTCATATATAACCAATTCAAGTGAATGCTGTAATAATACTTATAATAAACTTGAACAAGTTTTTGAAGATGAATTAAGAAAAAAAGTCCCTAATCTTGAAAACGTATATTTTGTCCGCGGGGAAAAGACTTTAAACTATGATTATAAGACAAATTATATGATGGATTCTCTAAAATATGATCACGGGGGTATTCATTGTATGACAATGGAAGAACCGGATTTTAGTATTTGGGCATAGTAATTAATTTATAAATGTTATAAAAAATGCTAAAATAGTATTCGTAGTTTTGGCGGATTTTTTATGAAAAAAATATTCAATATTGTAATAATACTGATTTTACTTATATTTTCGATAAATAAGCTGTATGCACAGCAGACTCAGGACTGTATTAAGTATAATCACGTATGGAAAGCAGCATTTCAAAAGTATTTTAATTCAAATGATATGGAGAAAAAAGTCAAAAACCTAAAACAAGGTCTTGATGATATTTCTGTAGAATACATAGATAAATATATGGAAAATTCAAAATATTGGGATAAATGTTTAAATCAATGCAAGGGGTATGATGAAACAAATTTGTGGACAGAATACGACAAAAAATTATTTGAAAAGTATGCAAAAATGCAGCCGCCTAAAATATATAAATTTAAACCATATATTTATAATAGTATTTATGGTCTAAGAGATTTGCCTCTTGATGTATTTCAACAAATAGACGGTAAAGACATAATTGATATTGGTGCTTGGCCGGGAGATACAACATATATGTTTCACAGATATTTCCCCACTTCTAATATTTATGCATATGAACCGGTGTATAAGAACTATAAAGAAGTTGTAAGCTTTATAAATGAAGTAGAAAAAAGCGAACTTCACTTAATTCATCCTATTCAAAAGGGATTGGGCGATCATAAATACGTAACAACTATCGAATTTTTGCACAGAGATGATTATGCACAAATAGAAAAACTTGATGACGAATATCCTTTAATAGGTAATGATAATCTGGGACTCATAAAAATGGATACTGAGGGCTATGAAAGTGCTATAATAAAAGGTGCTAAAAATGTTATAAAAAAATACAAACCGATTCTTGTTATAGCGATTTATCATACACCTGAGGATTTTTTCGAGATGAAGGACAAATTGAAAAAGTTGAATCCTCAATACAGATTTATGATAAGACGAAGTGAAGACGCACTGCCCGATTCTGATTTGGTTTTGATTGCGTATTAGCAAATATATAAAAGGAAGAAGATATTAT
Organism: Candidatus Gastranaerophilales bacterium; assembly: GCA_016282705.1. Classification (GTDB taxonomy): domain Bacteria; phylum Cyanobacteriota; class Vampirovibrionia; order Gastranaerophilales; family Gastranaerophilaceae; genus Avigastranaerophilus. Next base: position 8,985 of record JAEELO010000067.1, read on the forward strand.
GTTAAAAAAAATTATGGGAATATTATGTTTGGTTATATTGTTAGCCTGTGTTGGCGTGGGTTTATATATATTTCATAAACCGCATACAATTGCTTTTATTGGCGATTCTATTACTTTTTTAGGTGACTATAATGAATTCGGATTTGTAAAACAAATTAGAAAAAAATTACCTAAAAATATAAGAATATATAATGAGGGAATATGCGGAGAACAAATTGAAGCTATTGAAGGAAGAATGACGTCTGATGTTATAGAATATAAACCTGATGTTGTATTTATTATGGCAGGAATAAACAATATTAATAACGGAAATCTTACCCTTGAAGAAATGACTCAAGAAATGGAAAAAATGATAGATGCTTCTAAAGAAAATAATATAAATCCTATAATTTTAAATGTAACATTAATTACGGAAGATTTTAATAATCCTAAAAATAAAACAGTTGATGAATTTAATAAAAATCTTGATAATTTATCTAAAGAAAAACAAGTTCAACTAATAGATGTTAATTCATTATTAAAGGAAGAGGTAAAAAAACAAAATAAGCCGGATGAACTTATAGTAATGACAGATGATTTGCATTTAAATGATAAAGGTAATTCTATTCTTGCTAATGCAATATTAAAAGAATTGAAAAGGCAATATGCTTTTAAATGGCTTCTTCTATTTTAGAAGCCGTATGAATAACTATAAATATGATAATTTTTCAAATATTTGGGCATTATTTATATTAATTTATTAAGGAATTAATTTTATGAAGAAACAATATATTGCTTATGGAGTTTTAATTTGTTTGTTGGTAACAAGTATATCAACAGTCTCTGCTGAAATGATATATAAAGGGTTAACAATGGGTAATATTCCGAATTCTTCACCGAATAATATACAAAATTCCAATAATTTAAATCCTCCTCCGCCTCAGAGTTATAATAACAATGGCAATATAAAACAGCTGCCGCCACCACCGAAAGATAATCATAATAATAATGATAATATGCAACCGCCGCCGCCTCCGTCTTCGAACGGAAATAATCAAAATAACATGATGCCGCCTAACGGGACACCTGCGCAAAATGGTTATAATAACCAGAAGCCGTTTCCTCCGAATGGCAATCCTAATAAGCTTCCGCTTATATAATATTTAGTTTATCTTAAACCTAATATAAGAACCAGTAACAAGATTACGGGAAGGATGTATTTCAGTAGAAATCCTAATATTTTTGCATAAAAGTTTATTCCGAATGCTTCTTGTTTTATATGCGGAATAATCCAGCCTGCAACTATGCATATTGCAGTTGTACATAAAGGCATAAGAATATTCGATGTTGAAAAATCAAGAAAATCAAAAAAGGTTTTTCCTAAAATCTTAAAATCAGAAAGCATTCCAAAAGAAAGCGAAGCAGGAATTGCAATAGCTGAAGTCAGGATAAATACTAAAACAGCAGCCTTTTTTCTGGTCATTTTAAAATATTCACTATAGCAAGATAAAGATGCTTCTAATAAGCTTATACCGGATGTTACTGCTGCAAAAAACAGTAATGTAAAGAATACAAATGCAAGAATTCTTGTAAAGGGCAAGGTTAAAAATATCTGCGGCAGAGAAATAAATACTAATGTAGCTCCTGCTGTAGGTTCAATTCCGTTAGTAAATACAATCGGAAATATCATTATACCGGCTAATACAGCAACCAGAGTATCAAAAAATATTAAAGTATAAGAAGACTTTAATATATTTACATCTTTTTTTAAGTAACTTCCGTATGTCATCATAATGCCAATGCCGATACTGAGTGTAAACAATGCTTGTCCGAGTGCCAATAATATCATCTCCGAATTGAATTTTGAAAAATCAGGTTTAAACATAAATTCCAAACCTTCTTTTGCGCCCGGTAAAGTTAATGCATATCCTGCCAAAATTATAAGCATAACAACAAAAATAGGCATCATTATATTATTTGCTTTTTCAATTCCTTTGTTTAACCCTATAAACGGGAAAACAAGAGAAATTAATAAGAAAATCAGAGTTAAGGCAACAGGAATGATAGGATTTGAATTTAAAGTTCCAAAATATTGAGCAAAATCAGCCGGAATACTGTTTACAAGAAAAATCCACATATAATTCAGTATCCATCCGCCGACTACAAAATAAAAACAAGGAATTAAAATAGATGTAATAAGGCATAAATACCCGAATATTTTTAATTTAGGATTAATTTTATCATAAATAGTAATCGGATCACCTTTATAGGACTTGCCTACAGCCAGTTCAACACTTAACGGGATTACACATATAAATGCTATAAGCAGTAAATAAACCAATAAAAAAATTGCACCGCCGCATTTTCCCATAATATACGGGAAACGCCAAATATTACCAAGTCCTACGGCGCTTCCGACTGCCGCAATAATAAAACTTATATAAGAACTCCACTCCGGCCGTTTATTTTCCATATTTTTAAAATATCATATTGCGTACTTTAGGGCAATATTTTGTTAAAATATTATAGATTAAGCTCTCTAATTAAAGCAGGAACAACAACTTCCCATGCTTCTTTTGACGGATGATTATCTTCCTCCGATTGAACGTATTTTAAGTCTAATAAATTGACATCTACTATATCTTTAATTTCTATAACTTTAAATTTATTATCTTCAAGTTTATTAAATAATATATTAATCGTTATGATTTTAAATATTTTCATACAGCATTTGTTTCCCGATAAAATATAATAAATGGCAGTATGGATAATGGTGTAGTGCTGCTATATTTAAATAAATTAAAGCAGTTAAAACTTTTACTTTTTTTACATCATAATTATTTTTTTCAAGCCACTTATAATAGAAATTTTCGCATTCAACTAAAATGTTTTTTCTCTCAAATTCGTATTCGGCAACAGTATCTTTTACAGAAATATTATATTTATTTTGTGATATTAATTCGTGACATATAATTAATCCGTGCAAAAGTTTTGCTAAATCATAATATATATCACCATATTCCAGAATTCCTCCAAAATTCTGTCTCCAATCTAAAAAGATAAACTTATCGGATTTCTCATTATATAAAATATTCTCAAAATGAAAATCGCCATGGAAACGTCCGGGAAGTCCGTTAAAAATATTTTGCCAGTCAACTTCTTGTAATATTTCAGATAATGTCGGAATAATATTATTATTAATCTTATACTCTTTATCCTGCATATCAAAGGTTTTATAATATAATTCAATTCTGTCTAAAGTCTTTTTATAATAAAATTTTTCACAAATATCTTTAAAATTTTTCTTTTCAATATTTGATAAATTTTTAATTTGCCAAAAATCCTTTGAAAAATTTAATAACTTTTCAAAAATATTAATATTTTGTATTTTTGAAAGGACTTTCCCTTCAACAAGGTCATAACTATACATATTTAGAGTTGATTGAGTTATTTCCGGAACAAAACCTTTTAAAAATTGGACTCTGGTAACTCTATCTTTTATAAAATCCGTATTATCGGAATATTTAATGACTTTGTTGTTTACAAACCAAATTGCTTCATCAGGTTTTGGAAGAATATTAGGCGAATCCTTTTCTTTAAAAAATAATCTGGTTTTTTCAAGTTCTTCTTCGTTTCCGGTATCAAACCAAGTATATTTTTTTGAATATAAAATTCCTTCTTCGGCAAATTTATTTAAAGCAAAGGACTCTCCGATTTTAATTGCTTGTTCTCCGCCTTGTTCCATATATTGCCAAAATTTTTCCCAATCTTTTATACAAGCTAATCCTATATATGGTTCAGACAAATTGTCAGACTTATTTTTTTCCAAAATTGCTGTTACTTTATTATCATCTATTTTTAATGTTCTATATTGATTTTTATCAGCTCTATGCGAATATCCGGCAATATTTTTTTCGGGATATGGTATTTTTTCCGTTACAATTGTGTCGCAAGAACAAAAAATAAAAGGCTCTTGTAAATGTTCTTTGCAAGATAATATACTCAACCCTAAACCGGAATTTTCTCCTTCGTATGGATTTACCGTACAAAAATGAAATTTACGTTTAGGATATGCAATAGAAAGAAATTGTTTGACAAGCTCCCCTTTATATCCAAGTGCTATAACGAATTCTGTATTATCAGGAAACATTTCTATTATTTTAGAAAGGACAGGTTTATTTCCTATATTAACTAATGATTTGTTTATATATTTTGTTAATTGATTTAATCTTGAACCAATTCCCGCAGTTGGAATAAGAACTTTATATTTTGGTTTATCTGTTATAGTCATCTTCAATTCGTACCGTATCGTCTGTATTTGGAGTACTTGCTTCTAAGTATAAACTTTCTGTTACTGCTTCCATTCTATGTACTGTTAAAGGTGAAATAGTAATAACATCGCCGGATTTGTATATTTTACTTGTTAAGTTGTTTTTGTTTTCTCCTGTATATATCTTTAAATCACCTGATAAAACATATATAGTTTCACATTTGTTATTGTGATATTGCAAAGAACATCTGCAACCCTTAAACATTGTTAAACGTTTAAGCATATATTTATCATTTAATTCCAGTATTTCTTCTTTACCCCACGGCTTTTGTATAATCTGTATCATAAACATTCCGATTCTGTTTTGTATTAATATTAAAACTATTTATATATTTCATTATATTTTTCTTTAATTCATTTTTTATGTATTCATTAATATCTATATTTTTAATTTGTTTTTGTGCATTTTCCAAAAGTTTTACTATGTATTCTTCCGATAACACATAGTGCCCTGATAATATAGCTTTGTCTCTATCAGATATTTTACTGTTTGGTATTATCCATTTACCCCATTTTTTAGAATTGTATGAATAATTCAGAAAATCATTTGCTAATGAGTTAAGATTATTTCTTTCTAAAATATCTATGAGAGTTTTTGTTTCCGTAATGCCAAATTCCGGTGCAACATTTGCCGCACTGATATTTAAAGAAGGGAATTTTTGTAATACATCTGTATTAAGGTAATCAGTATTATGAACTTTTACAAATATTCCATTTTCTATTGCAAGATTGCACAATTGCTTAATTTGATTGAATAATTCATCTTTATTTCCGGCTCTATTTAATATACCGATATTTTGCATTTCCATTACTTTTGTCCCGATTTGCAATACCGTAAACATTGGTTTTTGAAGTTGTTTGGCATGTAAATAGGCTTTTATATCATCTAAAATATTGCTAAATTCAGAAATAGAGACAGGATGGATTATTTGTTCTTCTGTTCCTATTTCATATTCAATGACTTTGTTGTTTTTTGCTGCATATGAACTGCAAAATTCATATAAAATAATCAGTCTTTCCATTATTTCTTTATAAGAAATTTGCCCTTCAATATCAATGCTCGGGTCAATATGCAAAATATCAAAACCTGCATCTATATCTCTGGCATAGGATTCTTCGGCAGATTTCATAGCATCTTTTAGATTCATTTTTTTATCTATTTCATAATTATTTTGCCAAGGTCCGCCATGGTCTCTTACCAGAACAATATTGTCAAATAATTGGTTATTTCTGATATATTTAGTAAATTCTTCAGTAGACCAATTATTTACATATCCTTTTCTTATGCTTGTATCATCTATTTGGCGTCTGCTTGGAATAATCATTATAGGAATAAACGGATTTTCATTAGCAAATTCTAATGCCGCATTTATTACATTCATACTAACAGGACCTATTCCGAGAATAGTATTACCGTTATTAATATATTCATATATCTTAGTTGAGCTCATTATTTGTTATCCTTCAACGGATTGTACGGAACAAAAAATTTTTCCATTATATGTAAACAAGCTTCGGCTACAGCTCTGTGTCCGCCAATTCTTTTTGTAATATAATTTGCAAAATGTTTTGCATTTTCATCAGAATCAGATGTTGCAATAGAATATCCTACTTCTTTCATAACCGTACAATCAAAAATTCCATCTCCCATATATATAACCTCTTGGGGGTTATAATATTGCTTTATCCAATCAATTCTTTCTGTCGTACTGACTAAATGAATCGGGTAATGCATATCTTCTACTCTTTTTTTAGATATATTAAATCCTCTTTTATCACCTGAAACAAAGACTATATTAATATATGGTTCCAACAATTTTAAAGCATCATTATCATCAGGACCAAATCTTTTTAGAAATTTTCCATCTTCATTATAATAAAATCCGCCATCGGTTAAAACACCGTCAACATCTAAAATAAAAGTTTTTGGAACCATTACTCCCTCATGCGAATAATCTGTACATTAAAAATAATAGCAAAATGTACTTACAGAGTAAATAATGTAAACAAAAATCAATGAAGACAGTAAATATAAAAACATGTAAAATTTTTTATAAATATTTAATTTTATACCCGTTTGTGACATACAAATAGTATAAAATAGAATTAATAAGAGGATAAAACATGACAAATTCTATTAAATGCCCGAGATGCGGTGAAGAAATTAATATAGAAAACTTAATTCAAGCAGGAGCAAAAGAAACCGTAGATAAAGAAGTTAGTGCTATAAAAGAACAATATGAACAAGTTTTAGCACAAGCCAAACACGATACCGAACTTTTAAAAGTAAAATCAGCGCAAGAAAAAGAAAAAGCGATAGAAGAGGCTCTTAATCTCCAAAAACAGGAATTTAAAGCAAAAGAAGAAAAAATTAAAAATGCTGCTCTTGAAGAACAAAAAGAAGCTTATGAAGAATTAGAAAAGGAACTTCAGGAAAAATCCAATCAATTAAAAGAAATGAATAAGCTCAAAGCTGAAAAGTCAAGATTGGAACGTGAAAAAGAAGAAATGAGGGAATTAATAGAAGCTGAAAAAGAAAAAGAATACGGATTAAGATTGGTTGAAGAAAGACAAAAACTCCAAAGAAATGCCGAAGAAAAATATGAACTACAAATAAAAGAACTTCAAAAACAACTTGAAGACCAAAAAAATCTTACTGAAGAAATGAAAAAACGACAAGAACAAGGTTCAATGCAGCTTCAAGGCGAAATTCAAGAGCTTGCAATAGAAGAATATCTGAAAGAAAACTTTAGATATGATGAAATTCAGGAAGTTGGGAAAGGTGATATGGGAGCTGATTCTCTTCAAATAATAAATACCATGCACCGGCAGAATTGCGGTACTATTTATTATGAAAGTAAGCGAACAAAAACTTTTAAAGAAGAATGGATTGATAAATTTAAAAATGATATTCAAGCTAAAAGTGCGGATATAGGGGTTCTTGTTACTGCTGTTTATCCGAAAGATATGAATCGTATGGGGTTACGTGACGGAGTATATATTTGTACATATGAAGAATTTAAGGCACTTTCATATATCTTACGCGAAAATATTATTAAAATAAGTGAAACAAAAGACCAACAAGAAAATCGTCACGAAAAAAGTGCTCTTTTATATAATTATTTGACAAGTACCGAATTCAGATTTCAATTTGAAACTATTGTAAAATCGTTTGTTGAAATGCAAAAAGATTTGGAATCCGAAAAACGTGCAATGAATAAAATATGGAAAAAAAGAGAAAAAGAAATTCAAAATGTCCTTTCTGCAACTACGGATATGTACGGTTCAATACAAGGTATTGCCGGTAATGCCATACAGACGATTGAACAATTAGAAATGCCGTTATTGGAAACAACATCGGAAGAAATCAATGCTTAAGAGTTTTGAACCAATAGTAAACAATGAATCAGAAATTCTTATACTGGGTAGTATGCCCGGAATAAAATCACTTGAGGCTCAAGAATACTATGCACATCCTCAAAATCGTTTTTGGAAGATAATGGCTATACTATGTAATTATTCCGATTTAGAGAAAAAAGATTATAAAGTTAAAACAAAAACAATATTGGGAAATAAATTTGCACTATGGGACACAATAAGAAGCTGTTCAAGAAAAGGTAGTCTGGATTCCAATATTCAAAATATTAAGCCTACAGATATCAAATCTCTTTTAAAGAAATATCCTAATATAAAGAAAATATGTTGTAACGGTGCAAAGTCATATTCTTTGTTCTTAAAATATTCAAAAGATATTCCGTCCTATGTTAAAGTAATACAGCTTCCTTCTACAAGTCCGGCTAATGCAAAATATTCATTAACAAAACTTCTAAAGGAATGGGAAGCTGTTTTAGTTCAAGAATAAGCCAATTTGACAAGCATTTAACATTAAACTAAAATTCAATTATGTACAAGAGTTGCAATATTATATTACACGGTTTATGTTTTTTTGCGGGAGAACTTGTTTCTTGCTGTTATGCTCCAAATGACCAAATAAACGGTGGTAAACCTCCTATTTTATTTGATAATTATAATGGGGAAATAATTCCAAAAGATAAACTCTTTGCGAGAATGCATGAATTTTCTTCTCAATTTAAAAACGGAAGTTGTCCGAAAGAATGTGAAAACTGTTTCAAAATTGAAGAAAAAGATTGGGATGAAAGTGAATACATAGATTATATAACAATAACTCACTTTAGTCCCTGTAATGCTGATTGTATATATTGTTCCAATAATCTTGAATTGGATGAAAGAAAAACAAATACTTATGAAATAATGCCGTTTTTACGTTATTTGAAAAATGAAGGAATTATAAAACAAGGCTGCGAATTACATATAGGCGGCGGAGAATTTTCTATTTATAAAGAGTGTGATGATATTTTATCGGAATTCGGTATAAATAAATTTGCCAATATATATATTCCGACTAATGCAATTAAATATTCTGCAATTATGCATAAGGCATTGAGTCAGGGAAGTGCATATATTGTTGTATCTTTAGATTCGGGGACCAGAAAAACATTTAAAAAAATAAAAAGAGTAGATGCCTTTGATAAAGTTGTTGAAAATATATGCAAATATGCAACAGAAGGAACAAATGAACATAAAATAACACTGAAATATGTTATTATTCCCGGAGTAAATGATAATATTCAAGAATTTCAAAAGTTTCTTGATGTCGGTAAAAAAGCAAAGGTTGTTCAATATATAAGAATCGATATAGAAGCACGCTATCTGCGCAGTGTAAACAATATAATAAATCCATATTATTTGAAATTAGCTAAAAAAATGAAAGAAATTGCAATATCACAAGGATTTAAGCCTGAATTTCATTCGTTTATACAGCAGTCAATGGCTCAGAATATAAATTACAAAGACAAAATTAGAAATTTAATAAATTTTATCGAGCTAAAATATTTGAAAAAAGCGGAAAAAGAGTTTTATACAAACCATAAATACTAGTTTCTAACCCATTTAAAACTTTGTACATAATTCGAAGAGTTAATATCACCGTCTATTATAGCCTGAAATACCCTTGCGTCATAGTCACCGTTTGTAAATGACGGTATTTTTTCAACATCTTCAATAAAATCTTTTCTTCCGAAATCAAATAGTGATATTCCCGGAATTAGTTTAAAAAATGTGTTTAATGAGGTATTACCCAGTGTTCCGAAGATAGTAGAAATTCGATTTGAAAGTTTTCCTAAAATTTCCATATGTGCTTCAGTATCGGCAATATCATAATCTCCGTGTATATATAAGCTTAGGTTTTCTCCTGTTGAGAATATTTCAATATTTTCTGCAACGCCGTCTTCTATTATGCAGCTTCCGTTAATATTGGAGAAGTAACCTGTTTTTACTAGGTTTAAGAGTCCTAATATACTGTTAATAGTTAAACCTGTAATACCGCTTTTTATGATATTACTTGCTCTTAAAAGATATTCCAAAGAACCCAGTTTAGGCATTCTTCCGTCTGTTATTTCAAAAAGAATAAATCCTGATAAGTTCTTAATTATTTCTTCATCTGTATAGCCTTGAGAATTTATAACTATTTTACCGTTTGCATTTCCGTATATTTGGTTTTTCCCGTCAAATAAAGTTTCTGCGATATAGCTTGAATCAACATTAGTAAGTTCAAAATCACCTTTAAAAGCACTGGATGTTAAATCATATCTTAAAGTTCCTTCAATATTTCCTTGTCCTACATCTACTGTTATATTATCCGCATTAAAAATGCCATTTGCATCTATTGAAAATGAGCTTTTAAGGTTTTCTGCAACAAGAGATTTTATTATTAATTTTTTTATGTTTATTTTTGCATTTTCAATATTTATACCGTTAAAATCAACATTTTTGATTTCATTATTAGATGTCATTGCTTTTCTCACTTGAGATAGACTTCTGAACAATTTATCATTGTTTATCTCGTCAGCTGATAATATAAGCGATTTTACTTTGGGAGTATAATATAAATTGTTTTTTAATAATGAAGATAATTTTATTCTGGAGTCATTCATAAATCCGAATAAATCAATGTTTATGTCGTCATTTTTCGCTTCAATTTTTATATTTTTAACGACTGTATCAAAAAGAGGAATATCAAGGTTTCTTGAATCCATTTCGCCAAAAACTTTAGCTGTTTTGTTCGCTTCATCAAATATGTATTTCATATCACAGCTTAGAGAACCTTGTTTAAATATTGGTTTTTTCAAGAATACATTTAATAATTTAGCAGGAAGGTTCTTTTCTGTTTTTATTTTTAGTTCTTTCGGGATATAAGTATTTTTAGCTTTATTAAAAGTTAATATGCCGTTTCCTGTCGCAAATACTACCGGATATTCCGTATTATTTTGTGATGCAATATATTTTATATAGTCTAATTTATGAACATTAATTTCGTTCGGGGTAAGATTTATACTTCCGGAAAATTCTCTGGTATCAGCGGTTTCGCCTAAACTTATATTATCTACTATTACATCCGAATCAGGATAAAAGGTTAGCTTGGGAAGGATATTTAAGTTTTTCTGTGTTCCTTTTATATCCGACGACAGATTAATATCGCCAACCAGTTTGATTATACTGGAAATTTCTTTAGGCAGATATTTTTGAACAAAATCATTAGTTAATTTTGTAGTAAAGTAGCCGTCTAATGCAGGTTCACGATATATATTAGAAAGATTTAATTTCGTAAATAAAGGCATAGAGCCAATATTCCCCGAAATGTTGTCTGAAGAGACTTTATCATTGTTTATATTAACGGTAAAATCATCAAAATTAAACGGAATACCTGTTTGAGTGTGAATAAATTTAGGATTATATACATTTAAATTACCGGATATAATACTTCTGTTTAGAGTAATATCCATATCTGCATATCCCGAAAAGTCTTTAAATGCAGAAATTACTGATTTTGCTTCATTAGGAACTATAGAATAATTATCAATATTATTCAGGTTTTCCAGATTAAATTTATCTGCTTTTATATCTAAATTGTATAATGGTTTTAGAGTATCAACTCTTTTAACATCGCCGTTAATCTTTAAATTTGCACCTAGTAAATCCGCATCAACATCCTCTACAAAAACATTTGCATTTTTCATTATTATTCTGCCGTCTTTAGCTTTTAAGGGACTGTCTGATGTATCTTTTATAAAGTTCATAACGGCATATGCTTTACTCGTAAGAAAATCTTTTGATTTAGCTTTATATTTAAAATATAAGTCGTGCTGTGAATTCAAATTGTATAAAGATGATAAATCCGGATAAAAGTCAGGATACATATAAGAACGGGTTAAAAACTGTACTGTATCGCCATAGTATATTTTATCTCCGGTAATTATGATATCAACATCAGGTGTTTTTGTTTTTATATCATTTATTATCTTACCTTTAATATTTATTGGTGATTTTAAACATACCGCATCTATATTATTAATGTCAGTTATGGTTTCAGAAAAATCAACATCCCCTTTAATGTCGTGAAGAGGCGTATCGAAACCGATTATAGTTGCATTATTATTAAGTAAATCTGCTTTGCCTTTAACCTTCATATCTACAAATGCTTCTTCAGGCGGCAGCGGTGGTTGACCAAACGGAACGGGAACAATTTTGGAATTTATATTCAGTTTTAAATTCATAGGGCCCGATGCACTTGTAATAACAGCCAATCCTGCTTTTACATCTTTTAGCAACGGACTTTTGTTAACTAATTCCAATACGTCTTTGGCTTCAGCTTTATTACTTGATATATTAAAATCGAGATTATCATTGATTTTTACTTTGCCGTCAATATCTATAAAATTATTTTTTACATAAACTTTATCGGATTTGAATGAAATCACATCACCGTCAAAATCCAATCGGCCTTTTCCGTTATGTATATTAGCATATAGTCCGTTATATGTAAGAGCTGCTTTGTCAAATTTGCTGTACCCGTGCATATCAATAAAATCAATGGAACCTCTGATTCTCATATCTATTACACCTTTTCCTGATGTAATATTCATATCGGGTATGGGGCCAAGCATAAAGTTAAATACTTTACTAATCGGAACAACTATTTTTTGAGCCAGAGGAAAATCTATATTATCTGTAGTTTCGATTTTTACATCGTTAACTCCGTCTCTATACATATATGTATAGCCTTTTATTCGTGCTTTCTGGTTATTAAACATATCCACCAGAATGTCCATATTTAATATATTTTTATCAAAAACAAGATCTACCGTACCGGTATGTAATTTATGCATAGGTTCATCTAAAATATGAAGATTTCTGCCTGTTGCAAAACCGGTAATATTTGGATGAGGAACGGTTCCTTTTATATTTACCTTACCGTTCATATCTCCATATAAACCGTATCTTTTAACTTTTTCTATGGTCCTGTATTCGGGAACAAGTGTAGGAGGTAATATCGAAGCAATATTTTCGGTTCTTGAATCTTTAACTTCAATATCAATATCCAAATCAGGGTTTTTCTTAACCAAAATTTTGCCGTTGCTTCTTATATTAACTTTATCTGCTTTATAATGGAACGAATTTAAAGTTATTACATCATCTTTTAAATCAACGCTTGCATCTACTTTATTTTCTCCGTTTGCCTGAATATAGTTTTCCCAGCCTTCTTTATCAAATATTACATCTTTAAATTGAGTATTTAAAGAAACCTGAGTTTTATCATTAGCGGTTTTATCTGCGGAAAACTGGATGTAATCAACGTATCCGCCAAATTTTTTTATTTGATTATTTGTTAATTTCTGTACAACAGGAAATATTGGATTTAAGTCAACATTATATAAAATGCATTTACCGTTTATGAGGTCTTTCCCTATGTGCTTGTAATCTTTAGGATATCCTGCTTTAAGATTTATTTCATATGTGCTTGCTTCTGATTGTTTGTTTAATATGTTTCCTTCGGTATTTAGAGTAAAATAATTTTTCTTCAATTTGTTTTTTATAAGGAAAGGCGCTCCGTCAAAAGTTACGTGTTGATTTAGAAATTCATCATTTAAATTCAGTTTATAGTTTTGTACTCCAACTACAAGGCTGCCGTAATGGATTTTGAATGAAGGCTTTTTATTTTCTTTCTTAAATAGATTTTCAAAATTATATTGCCCGTCAGAATTTCTTGTAATGTTTATATCTGTATTAGATGAATATATATGTTTTAAATTAAGTTTTTTCCTCAATAAAGGAAGTATAGAAATTTTTACATCAACATCACGTGCATTAATGAGCGGACTTTCATCTTCTTGTGAAAATAAAGAAATATCTTTTGTTTTAAAAGTCAAATAAGGCAATATATGAGTTTTAACTTTAATTCTTGAATAATTAATTTCGGCATTAGTTTTTGCTTTAACGGCATTTTTGATTGTGTCTTTATTTATGAAATGCTCCATCATTCTTGGAACTGCAAGCAGATACACAACCTCAAATATAGAAATTAAAATCAGAATTCTTAATAATTTTTTATAGCAGTTTTTTATGCTCATATTTTATAATGTTAACCAAAACTATTATTGTAAAAATTATACTTATAAAAATTATAATATTCTCATAATAAAAGTTCAAACAGTTTACCAATTTTGCAAAATACTCTTATTGGTGTAAAATTATGGGATGATAACAAAATAAAGAGAAATATTATATATGAAAAAAATTGATATTAATAAAAGTTTATCGGAAATAGTATCACCCAAGTTTTTGATAAATGCGGTATTAATTATTTTATTTACAATAATCCTCACTGCAATAATGGTTTCGAAATATGTATTTTTCCAAACTATTGTTGGACCTGATAATACAAGCAAGGTAATGGTAACGGCACCTTCTGATATAGAAGTAATTGATACTATAAAAACCGAAAAGAGAAAAAGAGAGGTGGCTCAAAAGGTTAATCTTGTTTATTCTCCTGCAGATGATACGTATATTAAGAATAACTTAAATGAAATAATTAAAGATATACAAAATATCAGAACTTTAGATATCCCTGAAAAAGATAAACAGCAAAGATTAGAGGCAATGTTTGACATCCCTGATGCAAACGAAAAAGTATTTGTTTTTTCTTTCTTCTTAAATGCTCCTGATGAAGACTTGGAAAAGGTTTTTGAATCATCAAAAAATACACTTGAAGCAGTTCTTCATGAAGGGATTACGGAAAAAGATTTTGAAGAAAACTCTTTGGTTAAAATTATAAAAAGAAATGTTGAATTAAATACAACAAATAATAATATAAAAGTAATAACGGCGCTTCTTGAACAGGTTATTGTTCCTAATATGATTGTTGATGAAGAAGCAACTGAAACGGCAAGAAAAATAGAACGAGATAAAGTTACACCAATTAAGGTAAAATTTGCCAAAGGTGATGTAATTGTTAATATCGGTGAACCTATCACACAGGTGAGGAAAGAAGCATTAAGTATAGCAGGATATAATATTTTAAGAATTAATTATTCCGGAATACTGGGTATATTCTGTATTGTTGGAATAAGTGTTTTATCTGTTATATTTTATATCAAGTTTTTTGAACCTAAATTCCTTAACAGAAGACATATGAATATTGTTGCTTTCTTCTCTGTATTTATTTCTTTATTAACGGTATTAATACCTTCAAACTGGTCGGTTTTCCTTTTGCCGTTCCCGTTCTACGCAATTATATTATCAGTATTTTTAAACCCCAGAACCGCCTTTTATATAACGGTAACTCTTTTAACGATTATTACTTTGTCACTGCAGTTTTCTGCTCTTGCGATATCAGTATTTTTACTTTCAGTCATTGTTTCTACGATTTGTATGAATATGATTAAATATTCAAGAAGGTTTGATTTAATAAAAGTCGGTGCATATACATCATTAGCAATGTCTTTAATCATAATATGTGTATATTATGATTTAGGATTTATTAAATTGAGTCAAGATGTATTAGCCGGTATAATAAACGGATTTTTCTCGGGTGTTCTTGCTCTGGGGATGATTCCTATTATAGAAAATACCTTTAAAGTTATTACAAATTTTGGTTTGGCAGAATTTGGAGATTATAACCAACCTTTATTAAAAAAATTGCATGAAACAGCACCCGGTACTTTTGAACATAGCTTAAGAGTATCTAATTTGGCAGAATCAGCTGCTGAAGCAATAGGTGCGGATCCGATATTAACAAGAGTCGGAGCTTTATATCATGATGTAGGTAAAATATTAAGACCATTATTCTTTGTTGAAAATCAAACATATTCCGGAATTGAAAATCCGCATGAAAAACTAACTCCGCGTTCAAGCAAAATGGTAATTACTTCTCATACGAAAGACGGTCTTGCTTATGCAAAAGAATATCATATTCCTGAAGTAATCCAAGATTTTATTTCTCAGCATCACGGGACTTCACTTGCCAGCTATTTCTATAATCAGGCAGTTGCCCAAGAAGGTGCTGAAAACGTAAAAGAAGAACAATTCAGATATACAGGACCTAAACCGCAGACAAAAGAAACCGCTATTCTTATGATTGCGGATGCGGTTGAGTCTGCATCAAGAACATTAAAAGACCATTCGCAAGAAGAATTGGATGCTCTTATTAATAAAATTATTCAAGACAGATTAAATGATAATCAGCTTGATGAAAGTCCTTTGACTTTAAAAGATATTAAGATTATTGCTTCAACTCTTTCAAGAGTACTAAGAAGCGTATTCCATAAACGTATTAAATATCAGGAAACTCTTGAAGATATTCAAAATAAAGAATTAAAACAGCAGGAAAATAATGACTAATTTAAATATCTTTCTTGAAAACACATATGAAAACTATGATATAGACGAAGTTAAAACATATAATAATGTTGTTAAAATGGCGGAATATATTTTTCAAGATAAAGAAATTATGTCTTTATCCTGTTTGTGCGATGTAGAATATACTTCCATATCTTTTGATATTGTATTAATGAATAACGAGGAAATTCACAGAATAAATAAAGAGTACCGAAAAAAGGATTCGCCTACCGATGTTATAACTTTTGCCCTTTTTGCGGATTCTCCTGACGGACAAAACTTTTTCCTTGACGGAGACATAAATTTGGGCGAGATAATGGTTTCTCTTGACAGAATTGAAGAACAGGCACAAGATAATAAAGTTCCTTTTGATGATGAATTGTATTTTATTATTTCACACGGTATACTTCATTTACTGGGCTTTGATCATCAAAATGAAGATGACTATAATTTTATGATAAGTAACCAAAATAAAGCAAAGGCAATTATTAAATGACAAAATTTAAATCTAACAGTGTAAAAGAAAGTATAGGAAATGCTATCCACGGTTTAATGCTGGCGGTATCTTCGCAAAGAAACTTTTTTATAGAAATAATTATTTCTGTATTAGTGATTGTTTCTGCTATATTATTACGCTTTACACCTACGGATATATGTATACTTCTTATTATGATAGCAATAGTTCTGGTTTGTGAACTTATTAATTCCGTTATAGAATTTACTCTTGATGCGACTTATAAAAATAATTATTCACGTCTTGTAGAAATGGCTAAAGATATGTCTGCAGGAATGGTGCTTCTGGTTGCCTGTATAAGCGTTCTTGTCGGGATAATTTTATTTGGAAGCTATATTATTAAATATATAATGATGGTTATAAAATAAGGAAAATTAAATGCAAAAACGTACAAAAATTACAATAGCGGTATTGGTTTTGATTGCATATATTATATCTCCCGTGGATTTTATTCCGGATGCGGCTTTACCGGTAGGATATATGGATGACGGTGCTCTTACCATATTAACTCTTCTTTACGTTATTATTCAAAAAATGAGTATGAAAAGATAACTATGCAAAAAGAAAAAGAAGCATTAAAACAGGAATTTAAAGAATTCTATAAACAGGAAATAGTTCCCATATTAAAGAAATATGAAAAAGGCAGGGGAATGGATGTATCTACTTTTAAAAATTTTTTTATTCCTTTCGGATTAATTTTTTTCTTTGCTTTTTTATCGGCTTATTTCGGTTCGTTAAATAATTTTTTATTGGCAAAATTGTTTTTGCTTTCGGCTTTTGGTTCTTTTGTATATATATTCATTGCATTATCAAAAAGTCAAAATCCTAATGTTAAAAAAACAAAAACTTCTTCAAGTGTATCTTATTCCTTCACTGTGGATTTGAACTATGAAAAGCCGCTTAAAGAAAAATTAGCTCAAGGCTTTATTAATATATTCGGCTGCAAATTCTCGTGGACAAAGGAATTGGATAAAGCAGATGATAATAAAAAGATTGAGGATAAACTAAAAACACTTAATATTTTCCCTAAATTCGGTATAATCCGTTTTGATGATGTTATAACAGGATTGTACAACGATGTATATATACAAATAGTCGAATTATCAACAGGTTTGCGTTTGTTTGATGTTATTTGTTTGACTATATTATTAATTCCATTTTGGGGAATGTTTTCTGTAGCTTCCGGTAAGGGAAATAACGGTCTTGCATTCTTTATATGTGTATTTTTTATTATATTTATGTTTTTTGTTCTCCGTATTGCGAAAATAAATCTGTTCAACTCTTCCATAAAAGGATTAACAGTTACTTTTAAATTCCCGAAAAAATTTAAAGGGCATACTTTTATTATAGAAAAAGCCATTACAAGCGCTAAGCTTCATTTAAAAGATATTGGTAAATATCAAACAGTAAATCTTGAATCACCTGAATTTAATGAAAAATTTAAAGTGTATTCCAATGATCAAATAGAAGCAAGATACCTTTTAACAACCGCATTTATGCAAAGATTTGAAGAAATAAAAATGGCTTTTGAGGCAAAATATATAAGAGCCGAATTTAAAGACGGAGAATTAAATATGCTTATGGGCGTTGATAAGGATTTATTTAAAATGGGGAGCTTTTTTGAAGAATCTTCTTATCATACATTTTTGCAAGTATTTGAAGAAATATATTCGGTATTGTATCTTACAACATATTTTAAATTGGACGAAAATACAGGGTTGTGATACATAATTTTCATTCTTCGGCGTTCCCTCGTTGCACTCGGCTTCAATATACTCAAAAGTAAATGCAAATTTCCTCCACCAAAACAAGCTGCTCATTATGCTTCGCAGTCATTCGCTATTGTTTTGGCTACTTCGGCGTTCCCTCGTTGCACTCGGTCAGCCTACGGAAATTTGCAAAAAAAAAAGACGAAATTTAATTTCGTCTCGGAAAAACAAGTAACAATGTATTAGGCAAGAATATTTACACTTGGAACAAAAATGCTTGCACTTAATGCATCAAGGTCTTCAAACATTTTGTTTCCGTCATCTTCGTCAATATTGTCTGTTCCATCAAAATAGAATGAAAAAGGATTGTGTCCTTTTTTATCTTGCTTCATGCTTTGTGTCTCAACAACTTCTGCAGAAGCTAAAACAGCTTCATTTCCTAAAACAGGTTGTGCGCTGTCTACATCTATAACAACTCTTCCCGTATTTTCTTTGGAGGTAAATAAACTTTGTGCTGCTTGAGAATTAAGGTATTGAACCGTAGTATTAAATGCATTGCTGAATTGAACACCAAAATCAGTTGCCGCTTTTGCTGCCTGCAGCGCAACTTCTCCGTTTGTTCTTGCGGCATATAAATCAGTACCAAGATTTACTCTGTTAAATTTTGATAAATCTAACTTTGATACATCTACGGTTTTTTCATTATTCGGATTTAAAATTTGTTCTTTAACACGTGCAAGCGCTTGAGGGTCAATCATTGACCTTTGCGTATTTGCTGATGATATCGAACCTACATTGAATCCCATTGCTTGCCTATTTCTCCATAACTTATACTTTTTCTATCGGATAATTCGATAAAAACTTTAGCTTTTATTTTAATTTTATTAATATTTGTTAACTTATTTTTAATAAATTTCCCTAAAAATCCAAAAAAGCACTTGAAGAAAAAATATGTTTTGCCTATTATAAAGTAACGTATAAATACAATGCAAAGGAATGTTATCATGAACCCTATAGTAGAAAATTTAGGAAAACAATATTTGGATAAAGAATTACCGGAATTAAACCCCGGAGATACAGTTAGAGTTTCCGTAAGAATTATTGAAGGAAACAAAGAAAGAACACAGGCTTTTGAAGGAACTATCCTTAAAAAACGCGGCAGTGGAGTTGGTAAAACTATTACAGTAAGAAAAACTTTCCAAGGTGTTGGCGTTGAACGTGTGTTCCCTGTTTATTCTCCACGTATTGAAAAAATTACAGTAGTCAGACGCGGCGACGTTAAACGTGCTAAATTGTATTATTTGAGAGAACGCTCAGGTAAAGCTACTCGTATCAGAGAGAAAATCGAAAAGAAATAAAATTAAATTATTAAAACAAAAAGCCATATTCATTGTTTTACATTGAGTATGGCTTTTGTTATTATAAAAAATAATAAAGCAGAGGAAAAAATGGAACATATACATTGGTATCCCGGACATATTGCAAAGGCTGAAAAAAAACTTAAAGAACAGGTCAATATCGTTGATGTTGTCATAGAAGTTTTAGATGCAAGAATTCCCGACAGCTCTGCATATCCTGATATAAAAAAGCTGCTTAGGGATAAACCCCGCTTAATATTATTGAACAAAAGCGATTTGGCAGATAATGAGCAAACAGCAAAATGGACTAAATTAATAAAAGAAAAAAATAACTGTTTTGTTCTGCCGACAAGTGCAGGTGATAATAAAGACTTATCAAAAATTTTAAATAAAGTAACCGAACTCGGGCAGCCTAAAATAATTGCACTTGTTAAAAAAGGACTTCTTCCCCGTGCAGTCAGAGTTATGGTTGTCGGAATGCCGAATGTAGGTAAATCAAGTATAATTAATAAACTTATAAAAAAATCAAAAACAAAAACCGGTGCTAAAGCAGGTGTTACACGTGAGCAGCAATGGGTTAGAATCAATCCGAAAATAGATTTATTGGATACTCCGGGGATTATTCCTCTTAAACAGGAAGACCAGAAAAAAGCATATAAATTGGCTTTTGTTGACTCTATAGGTGAAAATGCCTATGATGTCGAAGCTGTAGCTGCCGAATTTCTTAATACTATTAAAGAAGTATATCCCGATTTAATAAAAACCTATTATAAATTGGATGAAGAAGAAACAATAGAAAATATTGCGCTGAAGCGTAATTGGATTGTACAAGGCGGCAAGCCTGATACGAAAAGATGTGCGCAAAATATATTGAACGATTTTAGAACCGGCAGACTCGGTAAATTAACTCTGGATAAATATGAATAAAAGATTTGATTTTGATAAAAAAATAATAAAAGATTATGATTTCATAATAGGTACGGATGAAGCAGGCAGAGGACCCGGAGCTGGCCCTGTTTTCGCAGCTGCCGTATGCTTCCCTGAAATTAATTTAAAATTGAAAAAACAGCTTGAAAAATTAAATGATTCTAAACAGCTTAGCGAAAAAACAAGAGAAGAGTTATTTGAAATTATCGTTCAGAATTCAATTTATTCAATAGTACAGGGCAGTGTGGAAGATATAGAAAAATATAATATTTTAAGAACTTCTCTAAAATCAATGAATACAGCCTGCTGTGAAACAGCCGAAAAACTAAAATCCGATAATGTTATGGTCTTGGTTGACGGAAACAGAAAAATTCCTATGTTTAAATATAATCAGCAGACAGTAGTAAAAGGGGATGCTAAATCCGCATCTATTGCTGCTGCAAGCATACTTGCAAAGGTTTCAAGAGACCGATTTATGAAAGAATTGGATAAAGATTTTCCGCAATATCTTTGGGCGGAAAATAAAGGCTACATGACACAGGCACACCTTGACGCAGTCGATAAATACGGTCTTACAAAGTGGCACAGAAAAAAATTCTTTGAAAAACACTTTGAAAAAGCAGAACAAATGACCTTGTTTTAATTTAGTTTCGTTATAAATTCTTTTAAATTAAACAAGTCTTTAAGTGTTTTTTCATATAGGCTTTTCTGATAATAATCAGGTTCTAAAAACTCATCTTTTATTTTACGTTCTACTTCAAATGTATACAGTTCTATTTTCTTTAATGTATTATCTATAAATTCTTTTCTGTCGACATCTTTTAGCAAACCCATTGTTCCGAGTCTTGCCTGTAATTGGGTATAAAATAAAGATGGATTGTCGCTTGCATCTTCAAAGAAATATTTTTTAAATACCTCTAACCCTTTTTTGGTTAAAGAATAATATGATGACTTTTTCCCGCCGTCGGACATCTTTTCATAAACGCTTACGGCATCTTCTTTTAATAATCTTTTTAAAGCAGGAAAAATAGTGCCAATACTGGGTTTCGTAAAAGTACCGAATAATTCAATTATATCTTTTCGAATTGAATACAAGGTCTTTTCACGTTTATGAATTATGTATAAAATAAGAATTTCTATCATATGCCTTTTATAGCATAAAAACTGTATTTAGGCTAAAACTTAATATACTTTAGAAATAATTGGATGATGATATTCTACGGAATTAATAGAATGTGCGTCAATAATAACCGATGGCGGCAGGATATGCCATTTATATACGGCACATTTTGATTTCCAATAAAATTTATTTATCCATTCTTCTTTTAATTCTTTTGTAAGTCCGTTTTGGAGTTCATATTGGAATGAATGCGACATTAAATCATCAAAACCGTAGCCGAAGTTTTCCACATACCAGATGATTTCATCAAGGAATTCATAAGGCATATTGTCTTCTTCCGCACAAACAGGCTTACCTGTTTCAGGGTTAATTTTTAATTCCGCTCCCGGAGGTTTTTCCAATACGGATTGCGGTATAAC
>JAEELO010000010.1 GCA_016282705.1 Candidatus Gastranaerophilales bacterium
AGGCGGCGGATTAAATTCCGTAAACCGAATGATAAAAGCAGGGGTAAGCAATGTTGAATTTTGGGCAATTAATACTGATACCGATATTCTTGATTCATCATCCGCAGAAAATAAAATCAGAATAGGCATAAAAACAACCAACGGTTTAGGTGCTGGCGGAAACCCTGAAAAAGGCAGAAATTCTGCCAAATTGGTGGACAAGAAAAAATATATTACAAACTGATACAATCATAAAATAGTAAAGATATTGAATAGACACTTGATATAATGTAAAATATTTTTGTAATTCAAATTTGAATTTGTAGTTGTTATTGTTTAAACAAGGAGAGTCAAAATGCTAAAAATTTCTGTTATTGCAAAACACACAGTTGTTCAAATGGCTGGATGTGCAAAAAAACCAAACTCAAGTAGTTGCCCTGAAATTATGGCAAAATTCTTTTCTTAATTTTTAAAAGAAATTTTAAGTGAGCAGATTTTTACTGCTCACTTTTTGTCTGTGTTTTACTTGTATAAAAGGTGAAGGGGATATTTAAGTGCAATTAACAATACCAAAGTGGTTAGCATTTCAAACATACTTGTTTGGGACGGAAGAAAGCCGAACATTTATTTCAAATGAAAGAAAACATGAATTTATTTTACTTGAAGGACTTTCTTCTGATTTATGGAAAGTAATATCTGATACAGAAGACTATAATAAAGTTAATAATTGGGCTAAAGGAAAAGGATTAGCTGATGAACTTGATGATTTTATCAATGAATTGCAATCACAAGACTTAATTATAAAAAACATAGATGAAATATCACAAATTAATAAAGAAATCGAGCCTGTCGGATGTAATGATGAGAGAAAAACACTTGAACTGGAAAGTAATATGACTGAGTGGTGCTATAATAATGGTTATTTATTTTCATTATTCGTTGAACTGACTTATGCCTGTAATCTTAAATGTGTTCATTGTTATAACCCTAAAAATATAAATAGTGTTCAGATTAATTTAGATAGAATGAAAAAAATTATTGATGATGCAAGGGAAATCGGAGTTTTTGATGTTACTTTTTCAGGAGGAGAATGTACTTTAGATAATGATTTTATTGAAATTGTTGAGTATGCAAGACAAAAAAGAATGTCTGTTCATATTTTTACCAACGGGCAAACATTGTATGATAATCCTGAATTGTTAAACAGATTAATAAACACTTACCCTTGTGATATAGGATTGAGTTTATACAGCTTAAATCAAGAAACTCATGAAAAAATCACATCGGTTAATGGCTCATATAATAAAACAATCAGTGTAATTGAAAAATTAAGAGAAAAAAATGTTAGTGTTGAAATTAAAAATTTTTTATTAAACACAAACTGTAAAGATTGTATTTCCGTAAAAAATTATGCTCGGAAATTAAATGCAAGTTCTGTTGCTGATTTATCTTTAATTCCGACAATCGAAGGAGATAATAAAACTTTACAATATATTGTAGGTGAAGATGATTTATTTGAACTTTATACTAATCCACATTCGCCGTTATATTTTAAAAATATTAAAGAACGTGATATTAGTAAAATGCAGAATGAAAGTTTATGTTATGCAGGATGTCATATATTATGTATAACTCCAAATTTGGATGTACGCCCTTGCGTATCTTTACCTATTGATTTAGATAACTTAAAAAAAGTCAGTTTAAAAGATATATGGGAAAGTGCAAAAAATAAAAATCAAGATAGCAAATTATATAAATGGATGCAAATATCTTATAAAGATTTAAAAGAATGTTATAAGGAAGATTATTGTAAATTTTGTGCATATTGTCCCGGAATGGGAATGCTAGAAAACGGATTTTTAAAAAAGTCAGATATTTTATGCAGACAGGCAAAAGTAAAACAAAAAGCGTACGAATATAATCATAAGAATTCTTAAAATGTGTGAGCCTAAGTATCACAAGCAAACTCAAGAAAACAAGAGCGTATTTGGGGAATATTATAATGTGTTTTTTGTGCAGAACATGTATTTCTGTGGAATTCATATATACCGATTTTTGTGTTTTCTAATCCATCCTTTTTAGACCAGATTTAACATAATTTACTCAATAAATACGACTATTTATTTTATTCTTATATTTTTAAGGTATAATTACATAAGAGAAAGAGAGTGAATATATGAAAAGAATACTAACAATTTTAGCATTATTATTTGTTTTTTCGACGGCAGTTTATTCTGTAGAATCATTCGGACAAAATACTGTAAAAACGACACAAAGCATTTTCACTCAAATGGGTAATGCCATTTATAAAGATGTTCAAAATACTATTGATAACACGGTTAATGCCGGTGTAAATACATTAAAACTTGCAAGCTATAAAGCCGAGCTTGCTCAAAAGAAAAACGAACTAAACCAGCTTGAAACAAGTAAGGATAATTTCTTCTTGAAAACTTATAAAAGAATTAAACTTAAACACCAAATTAAAGATTTAGAACATAAAATTGCAGACCTCGAAAAACAAATGCATTTCTAAAATCAAGTTTTAAATACCCGACTTACATACTCTATAAAATTATGACCAATACATATTTATTATTAAATTGGGGTCTCGGCGTACCCTGATAAGATTTTTTATAATATTCATAGTTTGCGGGAAATATGTTTCTATACATTCTTTACAAGAAGTATCTCCTAACATTAACAGGCAATAAGTTTCAGCAAACATTTCCTTAATGTTCATAGTTACATAATTTTTTGTATCGCCGGTTATTGTTGGATTTTCTCTATTACCTTTTTCGCTGTATTGGACATTTCCTGCCTCAATAAAAGCCTTTAATTCTTTATTATACATTGCCATAATACCAAAATTATCTTGTGCCATGCTTAGATTAATTATGCCAGCTACATCACCATAATCAAGTGCGTGACCTGTTTCATGCACTAACGTTTCACTGTTAATAGCATAATCTCCTATATTTACACTATCATTAGCGGGGCGATAGAATGCCCGATTTATTTTATCCGAATAAGCTATGTTATCTTCATTAAACATGTCAATAATAACTTCTGCCGGAATTGTTTGTAATACTTGTTTAAATTTTATTTTTTGTTCAAGCGGAAGATTTTTTGTTAATTTCTCAATATTAATAACATTTTCTTTTCCGGTATCTTTATTTGTTATTGTCATTGTATTTCCGTCTTGAACAATATCATATGCACTTCCGGTATAATATTTATTTTTTATCTGTGATGTTGTTTCAAAATCATCTGAATAATTATATTCCTTTTTCAGACAATCTTCCATTTTATTTAAAACAGCATTTTTGACTTCATCGGGTATTTTTTCTTCTTTTATTGCAATATCCAAAGGTTTACCATATTTATTTTGGTATATTTGCATAACCTCTATGATGTTTTCTTTATCTAACATCTGCAGATGTTTTTCAAAATCTTTGCCGGTAGAAGGCAATACTAAAAGAGAAGTTTGCGATATATCTTTGTGTAATATTTCAACTATCTCATTTAGTGTTTTTGTATCTATTGTTGATAATACATTGCCGTCTTTATCTTGTATTTCTTTAGTTATGCCCGTTTTTTCTTTATCTGAATTATAACTGATAATTTTTTTTATTATATTTCCGTCTTCTTCATATTTCGAAAATTCAATTTTCCCTGTAAGTTCATTATTTTCGAAGTACAATTCTGCTCCTGAAGTAATATTCCCATCTGAATCATAATCGTTATAAACAATTGTTGTAGAATTATTTTCGGAATATTTTATTTCCTCGTTTCTGTATAATTTACCGGTTTCGCTGTCATAAGATTCTTCTTTTATTATATTTCCGTTTTCGTCATAAAATTTAAACCATGTTATATCGGAACCGAATTCTCTTATACTCAAAATTGTGTTTTTGTTAATTATATTCCCTTCTTCATCAATATCTGTGTATGATATTGCACTTAAATCTCCTGTGTTATAACTATAAAAATCCTCGACCGGTAATTCTTTTTTTATATTTCCGTTATAGTCAATAACTAATGCATTATGATTTGGTTCCCTAAATGAAATAATAATATCTCCGTTTCTTTTTATGTCAATTATTGCATTTTCAGTTGGTAAACCTTCTGTTTCAAGTTGATTTATTGCTTTTTTCTGGCTTCCGGATAAATATTCGGTTGCTCTATCCTGATTGATACCTAATAAGAAAAAATATGGTGTATAATTTTCATATGTATCTTCATATATTGGAGGATTTTCCTCACCATAATCTGATAATTCGTTATTTTGATTATTGATATTATCATCACAATAATCATCAAAAATAGATGTTTCATAACTATCTTCGGAAACAATTTGCTGTTGCTTCTCATTAGGATTAGCATTAGTTATTTTATTTATTTTAATATCTAAATCAGACATAAATACCTTCTACAAACACTTTCATTTATTATCGGTTAAAATGAAAGAAACTTTAATTCAACAAAATATTTTTCACAAATATTTATGATATACTTTTTTAGAGAAAATTTATGAAACATTATATAGTTTTAGCATTGATATTATTATTTATAGGAATTATTGTTTTTGCTCTTTTAAAGATTAAGGCATATAAAGAAATTCCTCATGTCAGCGTTTTAATGTATCACGATGTATTCTACAAAAAAGAACTCCCGTCCAAATATACGGATAAACGCGGAAATATTACCGATACTTGCGTTGTTTCCGCCGAGAACTTTAAAAAGCAAATGGATTTTTTAAAGGCTAACAACTATCACACACTGACTCTTGATGAATTTTATGATTTTGTTATTAACGGTGCAAAAATCCCGCCTAAAAGCGTATTAATTACTTTTGATGACGGCAGAAAAAGCAGTTATATTAATGCATACCCTATTTTAAAAGAAAATAATTTCAATGCCGTTATGTTTCTTGTCACATCTAAAATTCCTAATAAAACAGCAGCTTTTAACCCTAATAAGTACCAACGAATGAGCAAGGAAGAAATCAACAACAGCAAAGATGTTTTTGAATTTGCAAGCCATACTCATAAAATGCATGAAAAAGAATCCGAAACAGCCTATCTTTTACTAAAATCACTTGATGAAATCAAAAATGATTTAACAGAAAGCCTTAAACTTGTTGATAAACCATATTTTGCATATCCGTACGGCAGATATAATAAAAATCTTTTTCCTATCATTAAAGAAAGCGGATATAAAATGGCTTTTGCAACATCTAAAGGGAAAGTCAGAACGGGAGATAACCCGTATTGTATTAACAGATACGGGATAAAAGAAAAATATTCAATGAATAAATTTAAACGATTTGCAGATTAGATTTAATTAGACTTCCATAAACCATGAAGATTACAATATTCTCTGGCTTTCAAATCGTCTTTGCCGTTTATTTTGAACTCCATTTTAGGCTCTTCACCCGGAGTTAAATACTTACGGGTAATATATTTATCGTCTTTTGATATGGCTTCAATAAACATAATATAATGTTTTTCTTCCATTGGATGAGGGATTGAGCCGACTCTTATTGTTTTTGTTTCGCCTTCCATTGTTATTATAGGAACGTGTTTTTCGTTTGCAGCTTCATCAGTTGATTTTTCACACATTCTTTCCATAGGAACTGAACAGCAAGTAAGACAACCTTCACCTGCATTTATAACTTCTACTATATTTCCGCACACATTACATTTATATACTGCCATTTTTTCTGTCATATATTTCTCCTTTTTTACGGGTATTATAACCGCAAAATATATATTTTATACTGTCCTAAAGGCTATATTTATTTGCCGTATATAATATTTATGATTTCATTTTCAAACGCTTTAACTTCAGGTTGAGGCTGCGTGAAATTTTGAGTTAATATAGCAACCGAATATGTATGTCCGTCTTGAGATTTTACATATCCAGCCAATGTACTTACATTTGCAAGAGAACCTGTTTTTACCCAAACATCTCCTCTTAAATCATGTAATCTGTTTGCCATTGTTCCGTCGCCCGGTTGCGCCATATACTCTTTAAATTGTGCAAAATCTTTGTGCTTATATATTTTGTCAAGCGCATTTGTCATCCAATTTGCACTTAATAAATTATTTCTTGAAACTCCTGAACCGTCTTTTATTATTATATCTTTTGTATCTGCATCATTCTGATTATAAAATTCTCTAAAATTATATATCGCAAGTTCATTTGTACCTGTTGAAGCATATTTTACGGCACCTGATAATTTAAATACAGATTCTGCCATTAAATTATTGCTGTTTTGCAAAATTCTTGAAAGAACTCTTGTTATAGGATTGTCAATTTCAGTCAGTAAAACCGCATCATTTGGAACTATTTTGGAAGCAAAAGCTGTTCCTGCAATTTTAATATTGTTATCATCCATTGCTTTTTCAAGTACGTGGATAAAATATCTTCTCATACTGCTGATTGGAACAGTGATAGTTTGCGGAGAGGTTACATTTCCGTATATTTCCACAACTTCGGGATTCGACCAGTTAAATCTGTTAACATCAATGAAACTGGGCTGGTTGCCGCCGGTTGTTATTTTGCTTACAACAGACATAGGATATGTGGATTTTAATGATGTAGCCATCATTCCGTTTGTTGATTTAGACATTCCTATTTTTACAACATTACCGTCTAAATTATAAGAACTTACTTTCGGAGTATAAGGATTTACATCATCATCCCACATCCATCCGGGTGCAAATTCTTTTTTATCAATAATACTGTCATCAATATATAAATTTTTAAACGAGGTTGTTCCGTTTTCTTTTAATTTTGCTACTGCATCTTTAAGCTGTGCAGAAGTTAACAGAGGATCAGCACCTAATTTTATATATAAATTGTTTTGAGAATCCTTATAAAATTGTGTTTTAAAGAAATAATCATATCCTAAAGTTTCAAGAGCTTCATATGTTGAAAATATTTTCAATGCTGAAGCGGGATGCATCATTTTCTTTTGATTGTGTTCATATATAACATTGTTAGTGTTTGCATCTCTTACTGAAATTGCAACAGTTGATGTTGTATCAAAGGTCGAACCTTTAATATGTCTGTCCAATTTTTGCACTGAAAATGCAAAACTTGAATTTATGCTAAACATAACAACCATAACAAAAGTTAAAATTTTAAACAGATTTTTCATTATTTCTCCATTACTTTATATTGTGATTTCGTATCCTTTAAAATAGGCATTTGCTGTCTGTATTGTCTCATTTCTTCTAAATCTAATTCTGCATACAATACTTTTTCTTCATAATCTAATTTTGCAACAGTTCTGCCTCTATAGTCAATAACCTGTGAATTCCCTGAAAAATCATATGTTTCATTAATTTTACCTGTCAAACAAGAGGTGATGAAACAATTTTGATTTTCAATTGCACGAGCTTTTGCGAGAGTACAGTATTCATCTGCAAATGATTTTGGCCATGCCGCCATATTTACTATTATATCAGTACCTTTATATGCGTACATCCTAAATAATTCAGGAAAACGAATATCGTAACAAATTGAAATACCAAGCTTCCCGATATCGGTATTCACAATAAGTCCGGTATCGCCTTCTTCTAAGAAAGTGCCTTCCGATTCGCCTCTGTGCGAAAACAGATGATATTTATCATATGTTGCAAGAAGATTTCCTTTTCTGTCATATATTACCGTTGTATTTCTGTCTTTTTCGTTGACCTTTTTTAGGATGGCGCTTCCTCCAATAACATTCGCATTATACTTAACGGCAATATCTTTTATGAAAGAACAAAATTTTGAATTTTCTATATTTTCTGAAAATTCGTTAAAATGTTCACAATCCCAGCCGATTGTCCACAACTCAGGCAATACGATTAAATCAACTGATTTGTATGCACTGTTTTGCAACATTAGTTCGACTTTTTTTATATTGCCTTCTATATCCCCTGCAATTGCTTCCAATTGCACTACAAGCACTTTTACATTCATAATAAAATTGTATTACAAAATGAAGATGTTATCAAATTATAACGGATTTATTCGGTAAAATAAAAAGCTAAATCTTCAAATACGGTTTGTTCTTTAATATAAGCATTTAACATCTTTTTGGAAAGTTCTGTTCTTTTAATATCTTTATATATTTTATTAACAAGAATTTTATTATCGGAATTTGCTTTTATGAGTTCGGTTAAATAATATTGTAAGCAATCTATTACATATGAAGCTTCAACATTGTTATTATTTCGGTATAAAAGCAAGGCTTGAGCGAAATCAAGAGCATCTGATCTCTTAAATTCAGGATAATTTGCAAAATACTTTTTAAAAAAATCCGTTGTATAGTATGTATTTTTTGTATCAGCGACATAAAAAGCCTGTGAACGTGATACTATGGTTGAAATAAGGTCGTCTTTATTATTTGTTAAAAATATGAAAGTAATATGACTTGAGGGTTCTTCTATGGATTTTAACATTGAATTAGCGGCAACACTTGTGAAACAAGTATTGTTTATCCCTTCAGGATACCATAATTTATCTTCCTTACCTTCTTGCGGTGTATTAAACCCTGTTGATATAAACTCTTGATATTCTTTATTTTCATCCTCGGACAATTTTTTTATTTCGGCATCACAAAAGATAAAAACTCTGTGATAGTCGGAAGAATTAACTAGAGTATCCAGCACCATATTAATTTGTTCTTCAGATATAACTGTTTTACTGTCATCCGATTTATTATCTATCTTGGAAATGGTCATAACTGCAGGATGTTTATTTGTTTTTATCCATCTGCAATTTTGACAATCACAATCAGGTCTTTTATCTTCAAGACAATTTAATTGTCTTGCAAGCTCAAGTGCCAGTGCATATTGTATATATTGGTTGCTGCCGTATAAAATAATTGAATGAAAAAGTCTTTCTTGAGATATTGCCGTCTCAAAAAAATTACTTAAATACGGATATTTTTTATTTAATACT
This sequence comes from Candidatus Gastranaerophilales bacterium, assembly GCA_016282705.1. Lineage (GTDB taxonomy): Bacteria > Cyanobacteriota > Vampirovibrionia > Gastranaerophilales > Gastranaerophilaceae > Avigastranaerophilus. The sequence goes on from JAEELO010000010.1 coordinate 8,938, forward strand.
TCATTCATATTTAACTCAACAATGCCAATTCTAATTCGGTTTCGCCCGATAAAGTCTGCCCTGTTTTTAATTTATATTCTGCATTTATCAGGTTTTGCCTTATCTCTATTAATCTTTCAAGATTAGTTTTTCTTAATTTCTCTTGTATTTTTGTAATAATAAACTCGGTTAAAGGGCGCAGCTGCATGGACATATCCTTTGCGCTCATTTGTTTTTCGTAATTTTTTATATAAATAAATCTTTGAAAACTGCCTTGAAGAGCACCAAATATTTCTAAAGGATGCCTTTTCTCTGTTAAAAGATTATACTGTTTTAATATTTCGTTTTTATTTCCCTGCACGATTAAATCAGCAAGCAAGAATATATCTTCCGTAGAAACACAATATTTTTTTATATCTTCCTTTTCAACAGTTTTTTTAGGATGAACTGCAACTTTTAGTTTTTCCAGTTCGGAATCTATCAAGGTTAAATTTGAACCTAATTGCTCTTTTATTAATTCGGCATTGGATGAGCTAAGTGTTAAATCTTTTTCCTTAGCCATTTGAACAATTTGCATATTTAATTCTTTTTTGTATGTCGGAATTTGTGCAAATTCTCTTACTTGAGAATATTTTGAAAGTGTTTTATAAAGTTTCTTTCTTGAATCAGGTTTTTTATTTTCATCTCTTGCGATTTTGCAAACAAAAATTATATTAACGCTGTCACTTAAATTTTTAAGTGAGAAATCAATACTTTCTATTTGTTTATCATCCAATGACATTTTATTGCCGATTAAATATTTATCCAGTGTTATAACACTTAAAGTATTACCAAACATAAGCGGTGCAGATTGTACACAATCTAAAAGTGTATCAAAAGAAGGATTATCAAATACTTTATATGCCATAGATACAAAAGAAGCATCAAGAAGCTCATTTTTAAGCTTCTTGATTTCTTTATCCATTAAATATTCTTCTTGTCCCCAGAAAAAATATATTGCCATATTTTCTAATTTTCAATTAACAAGCTTGCACCTATGACACCTGCAGTATTGCCGAGTTCTGCATGAACCACTTCTACAGCTTCACCTTGTATAGGCATTGAACGTTTCTTTAAAGCTGCTTTAATCGGGTTAAATAGTAAATCTCCGGCATCTGCAACACCGCCGCCGATAACAATTTTTTCAGGATTTAAAAGGTTTACTACACTTGATAAACCTATTCCTATATATGTACCTATTGTTTCAAATATTTGTTTTGCAACAACGTCACCCTGTTTAGCCGCCTCTGCAACAATGTATGGTGTAATTTCAGGGTTTGCAAGCTCTCTGTATTTTGTAGATTTTCCGCCTCTGATATATTCTTCAGCCATAGCTACTATCGCAGGACCTGATGCAAATGCTTCAAGACAGCCTCTGTCTCCGCAGCCGCATATAGGACCGTTTTCCATTTGAAGTTTTATATGTCCTATTTCACCTGCCGCATTACTTGCACCTCTGACTAATTTCCCGTTTAAAATTAATCCTGAACCAATACCTGTCCCTACTGTAATACAAATAAGGTTTTGAGTGCCTTTACCTGCTCCGAAATTCAATTCTGCAAGTGCTGCACATCTGACATCATTATCTACTTTAACCGGAATTCCGAATTCTTTTGAAACAATATCAGCAATCGGTATATTAACCCAGCCCGGAATATTCGGTGCTAAACGAACTATACCCTTATCACAATCAATTTGTCCGGGGAAGCCAAAGCCTATTCCGTCAATTGATTCTTTGGAAACTTTAGATTCCTTCATTAAATTTTTTATAGCCGTAATTATATTTTGAATAGTATATTCATAACCCATTTCCGCACGTGTAGGAACGGTATCCGAATAAACAATACTGCCTGATTTATCTACCAATGCGACTTTTACGTTTGTTCCGCCAACGTCAACCCCGATTTTGTACCTTTTTGCTACTGCCATTATAACTCCTTTGATATATCTGCTAACATAAGAAAATGATAGCACAAAAATGCTATCATCTTATAATTATTTATATTTCTTATGAATTTATATAACTTTGTCAATTAAACCGTATTCTACAGCTTCTTGAGCAGACATATAATTATCACGTTCTGTATCTGCATATATCTTTTCTATTGATTGACCTGTATGTTCAGCAAGAAGCGTATTTAATTCTTTCTTCATTCTTAAAATTTCTTTTGCTTCTATTTCAATATCTGTTGCCTGTCCCTTTGCACCGCCTAAAGGTTGGTGAATCATTATTCTGGCACTCGGAAGAGCCATCCTTTTACCTTTTGTGCCGCCTGACAATAAGAATGCGCCCATTGAAGCAGCTTCACCCAAGCAAATTGTGCATACATCCGCTCTTACGTGTTTCATTGTGTCATAAATTGCCATGCCCGCAGTTATAACACCACCCGGACTATTTATATACATCATAATATCTTTTTCGGGATTTTCCGAATCAAGAAGAAGTAATTGTGCAACAATTGAATTTGCCATTTCATCATCTATTTCTTCACCGAGAAAAATAATACGTTCCCTTAACAATCTTGAAAATATATCAAAAGATTTTTCACCTCTTGACGAAGCTTCAATAACGGTAGGAATATAGCCTAAAATATCTTTTCTGTCCATAATAACCTCAAATCTATAATTACATAATACAAAAATTGGGAAATTTATTCAATATCTGATAGAATTGAAATATGATTGTAGATGCAACTTTAATTTCATATGACTTTATGACCGATTTTAACGGCCCGAGCAGGCATTTTCCACAGCCGTTTTATCCTGCCGGCATATATGATGAGGACAAAGTTCAAAATAAAGGTCCCGAATCTACAGAGTACCCGAATTTGGCTTTACCATGCTCGCTAAGAGATGCTCAAGGGGATATTATTCCGGAAGGATATTATATGGTAGCTCTTTCATATGATAGAAAGTATCTTGAATTATACCAAAGCAACATATTACGAGCTAAAGTCAAAGTTATAAAAGTTGTTGAACAAATGTATACAAAAGAGGAGCTGGATGAAGAAACCGAAATCATCGGAAGATTAAGAAAGGCTCAAATGAATAAAAAGTTAAAAAAAATCAGAAAAGCAGAAGAAGATTTAGTTGCTTTTAAAGAAAAAACAGCAGCCAATACATATGCAGAGATTGAAGATTCCGGACAAGGGTATTATATACTTAAGTACAATTGCAACGGAAAAAAAGCAACAGGAATTATTCAAAAGTAGTCTGTAATTTTCTGAAAAAAATGATATCATGTTTAATATAATTTTGATAAGGATTTATATATGTACAAACCTACAAGAAATGTTTATACAATAAGAACTTCTCCCTATAATGACAATGAAAAGCTTGAAAATTTATTGAATGAAATGTCCAAAGACGGTTGGGATATTTATTCAATGCAAGAAATAGAAAACGAAGAAGAAGTTTTTTATAACTGCATTTTTATTAAAGAAGTTGAAAACGACGATTTGGCAGGAGAAAATAACGACGATTTATTGAATTTTAAATCTAAGATTGAAAGAATTATTAATCCTGAATTAGACCCGTATGAGCTTTGTGTTGATATTCAGAAAAAAATTAAAGAAAAAAGGCAAAAAATATCGCAGGTTAAAGCCTTAATTGATGATACTTCCGAAGATTCAAGAGCTATATTAAATGATGAAATTTCAAAATATATAACAGAGCTTGATGAATTAAAAAAGAAGCTTTCTAAGGTTATAAATCCTAATATAATGGAACAAAAACTCGGCGAACCAAAATTATCATTGGCTATTTCCGAGGAACTTATTGATATTTTAGACAGCGATAATGAATATAATATTCTTACGCAAATTGTGTACATAAGACAAAACTTAACAGAAAATCTCGGATACATAATACCTAAAATCAAAATAGAAATTGATGATTCATTGGAAGAAAATGAATTTTCAATAAAAGTAAGAGGAATTCCCGTATTAAAATCTCACGCATATACTGGTCATACTATATTTTTTGAAAAAGAATTAAATATAGAAAAAATGCCCGACGATGCAATAAAAGACAAGGATTTTATTACAAATTTAAATACGGTTTGGATTAATGAAGAACAAGCAAAAGATTATTGGGCAAAAGGTTTGGATACAACAGACTATATTGCGGCATTATTGGAATATTGTGTAACTAAGTACATAGATGATATTTTTGATTATTCCGATATTAACAGATATATAGAAATTGTCGGAAACCAGAATTTATATTTGGTAGAGAATATAATTCCTGATTATATGTCTGTAGCGGAGCTAAAATATATACTTTCAAGCCTTATTAAAGAAAAAGTTTCAATAAAAGATATTGTTTATATCTTTGAAAAAATAAATGATTTTGCGGATGAAACCGATAAAGAAGATTTACTTTCAAGAATAAGAGTATCATTAGCAAGGCAGATAAGTAAATCATTATGCAGTGAACAGGATAATGCTATACATGCTTTTGAATTATCTAATGAAAGTATTAAAAAGTTTATGGGTGATAAAAATCCTGATGATGAAGTAATCAGGATTGAAAGCAGTAAAATTGAAGAAGTACTTGATATTTTAAGAGAAAAAGTTCAGGAACTTACACCTGATGACAAAGAAATAATTCTCATTGCTCCTATGAAATTAAGACATATTATATTTTTGATATTATCTCAAATGATGCCGAATTTAAGAGTAATAGCAAGAGAAGAACTATTATTTGAATATCCTCTTCAAATAATAGCTACAATATAAAGAACAGAGCAGTTTATGCTGCTCTGTGATATTTTAAGTCCGACCAATTCCGCTTTTATATAATTATCAGCCTACACCGTTTGTTTCAAATAATTTATATACTTTAGATGCATCAAAATCTTTAACCATGCAAGCCATTGGATAACTGTGTAATAAATTGTGGAATTCCATTGATGAATTCGGTCCGTTAAATTTAACTTTTTGTTTTTGCATTGCAAGAATAAATTTATGAGTTATTGCTATTGTATTATCTATTGCAGCTTCTATATCATCCTGATTTGTTTCTTGTCCGCCGTTTGAACCTGCATATGTTTTAAAGTAATTAATATTTGTAAGTGCGTATAAAACATTACCAAAATCCGGTTTCATTTTGCCTTTGTCCATATCAATAATATTAATTGATTTATTTTTTTCATCTAATAAAAGATTGTTTGAGTTTAAGTGGTCAAATATATAACCTGCATCAGCTGCTTCTTTTATATAAGATATTAACTTTTCATATGATTCAACAGGTAAAACTGCTAATTTTACCAAAGATTCGGCATATTTAGCTTTTCTTTCGGGCGCTTCATAAGGTAACACTCCGGGTCTTATCTTTCCTGTTTCTTCATCGTATATTGTTGAAGCAGGAGGAACACCAATAGATTCACCTTCTTGTTTTCTTAATACTTCTATAAACATTGGTATATTTTTATGTGTTCTTAATTCTATTTCCGCAACCGGCTGCCCGACATTTATTTTTAAATTTCTGTCCATTATATCATTTATTTTAGATTTCTCGTAGTCAACATCACTATATGTGAAGCAGTTTGGTGTTCTTAATATATAGTCTTTATTATTAGGAATTTCATATGTTGTATGGCTGAAGCCTGTACCCATTACATGTGCTTCGGGATTCATAAGAATGCTTGGCAATTCTTTTAGTACAAATTCTGTTTTATCTGCCCAGCTGGTAAATTCATTTACTACTTCTTCTTGGATTGGTGCGGCATCTATGGGTGTTGTCGAACGAACAAATTCATCGTTCGGAATGCCTGCCATACTTATACGCTGCTGAGGTTGATTATTCTGTGATATTCTAAAAACATTTGTAAAATTAATAGGACTAATACTAACCATTTCCATTCTCCTGCTTTGCATATTTTCATAAGAATACTCAATATGTTAAATTGACATAACAGAAGAATGTTGTTAACAAACTTTACAATCTTTTTTCTTTAAAATTGGGGAACATATTCAATGTTCCGTCTTCATTACGCCAGTTAAACCAGCCAACTTTTGCCTGACCGGTATGGTCATTAATTGAAACAAGTATCCAGTTTCCTCTGATGACTGTAAAATTAACATATTCTGGAAATGTAAAAGTATCTATTGTCTTAGAATTAATATTTTCAGCGGAGTATAGTACTTTTTCATCTTTGGTAAGATCATTGAAAAATCTTAATCCGTATGGTTTTCCGTATTTATAAAACAAATCTTTATATGTATAGAAATCGGAAGGATTTTCATTATATACCCAACCCATTTGTCCTTCTTTTTGGTCTAAATATACGCTATACCAATTGTCTTCATTATTCATATCAACAGGTAAGAGAGCTACATTGTTAGACGGTACATATGCTATATATGAATGTTTTTGCATATTAGTAGAACGTACAATTGCTGATTTTCTTGAATCTGTATGAATAACTTTTTTGATAATTGCTGAATTAAAAGAAGGTGCAGAATATATATTATACTCTTTAGGCATATTTATAACGCCGATACCATAATATTTTATGCTCTTTCTGCCATACGGAACCGTATCCGCATTAACGGGCATAGTAAAAAATAAAAATATTAAAAATATAAGTGATAATATAAATCTTTTCATAGTTATATTATAGCAATATTTTTTTATATTTCAAAAAGTAAAGATATAAACATAATATATTGAAGCAAAAGAGATTACGTGCTAGATTATAAATGTATTAAAGCGGAAAACAAGGTGAAAGTCCTATACTGACCCGCAGCCGTACAGTCGGAATGCGTTTTAATACATGTTTACTAATACTTCGAGTCTAAGGAATGTGAACATTTTATATGGCTTTGATGTATTTCTGTAAATACAGAAGGAAAATCTATGAGTATATCAGGAATCAATGGTGTTCGTCCTGCAATAATTATTCAACAGGAAGCAAAAATTAAAGAAGAAATAGAAGATACAATAGTATTAAATGCATTAGAAAATGAATTATCTTCAAGAATGGAAAAAGAAGATGTTAATAAATGGATGGAAATAATAACCTCCATATGTAAAAGAGCGGGAATTGCGCCGAGAAAATTACCTATAAATGAGCATTTTCCGGGTAGTTTGACACAGGAAGAAAACCACGAAATATTATTGTCGGTGTTGGATACCGTAGTCTAAAATTCTGAACAACGACCAATCCGAGGAATAGAATACAGTTCTGCTATTCCTCTATTTTTTTAAATATTTGCTGATTAATTTTTGCCTGTTTTGCTGTCCAATCCTGCGTGCATTCAACGGATGCTTTTACAATGTCATTTATAGGATACTTTTTTATGCAATCCCAAGAGGAGTTCATTAAGTCGGTTTTATCAATTTGTTTGGCAAATTCATTGATTATAATATCCTTTTTTGTTTGTTCCATATCAAGAGAATTGACCGTTTCCGATATTTTTTGCATATAACCTTCAATGAAAGCATCATAAAAAATATTTTTATCTTCATCAGAATAATTAAAAGCAAAAGCAGTATTTGTAAATAACAATAAATAAATAATAAAGAGTTTTTTCATAATACGCCTCAAATAGAATTATTTAATCAATTTAATATTTTAAAAATCCCCTTATGTACATTTAGAGGTATACTATTTTATACTCTGCAAGATTAGTCTGTAGTTTATTTTTAGAATGACTTTATTGTCATTTTGAGGCGGTTAAACACTGAGTACTTAGAACATATAAAGTTGCCTGATTTACCACGATATCGTTTGCAATGACGGACAATTGTCCTCTTACCTCTCCCGTCAGGGAGAAAAATATATAATCCGATAATGTCAGACTTGCTTCACCTACAAATTTGAAGTAAAAATTAATTCAAATAGATTTGTAGCCTTTAAGTAAAAATTAATGTAACGATAATTTATTAAAATCCTTATGATGATTGACTTTTACCCCACACAGCGGTAAAATTGAATATCTGTTAAAAATACAGGGATATTGATATTTAAGAAAAGGGAGTATATCATTATGGCTTTTACACCAAAGAAAAAGAAAATTTCAGGTACTAAGAAAAAAGATAAAATAGTTTGGCAAAATAAAAAGCCATGGAAAAGCGCTTTGACTGTTAATGCTAATAGCGGTAACGA
>JAEELO010000068.1 GCA_016282705.1 Candidatus Gastranaerophilales bacterium
CAATGTTACTTATTTCTATGAAAAAGAAGAACTACTAAAAGAATTAAAAAAAGAAAATATTGAATTCTCAGATAACAAAAAACAAGAAGAAATTACAATTTCTAAATATCCTATATACAAATTTGGATATTATGAATTTGCAAGTGGTTTTGAAATTAACTATGAATATTTAATATCTCAATTTACACCATATTTATCTGAACAATGGATTTCGTATTTACTTTTAATGAAAGAACAAATACTTGATATACATAAACTTCAACCTAATGCAGATGATGTAGATCCTTCGTTTTGTATGAAGTGGAAAAATAAACTTGAAACTTTTTTAACAACATATCCTGATTTTTATTTAAAAAATGAAATTAATTATGAAATAGAAGGTTTACATGAAAATCTAAAATTAATAGGTTTAGAATAAATATGTTTATCATCTTTTTTACTATTGTATAATAGAAAAATGAAGGATGAGTTAAAAGTTTTTATACATAAGATTTAAGGGGAAATTAATAATTAAGATCCATTCATCTTTTTAAATCTGAAAACTATTGCAATACATCAATTTTGCAGAAATACATGTCCTGCAAGGAAATTGATATATGCCGAGAAATGTTGAAAAATTAAGGTTTTTATTTTTCGGTCCCTTTTTGGTCCCTTTTGGAGTTTTTTGCCCCTATTTTTTAGCATTTTTAACAGGTCAGAAACGCATTAAAAAAGAGGCTTTTAGCCTCTTTTGAAAAAATTGGAGGATAGGAGACTATCTTGGAATTTCCTTCACGAAAACCTGTCATTCACTTCATTACATTGTCGTTCATTTCGGTTTTCGGTTACTTCGGGTTTGCTCACTTCGTTCGACATCACCCTACGGAAATTCCGCCGAACTCAAAACGGATTTCTCGTCAAACCTATACAAAAATAAAAGACCGATAACTTTTGTCATCGGTCTTTTATTTTGGAGGATAGGAGACTCGAACTCCTGACATCCTGCGTGCAAAGCAGGCGCTCTACCAACTGAGCCAATCCCCCTCGGGAATTACAAAATTATATTATCATGTCATAAAAAAAAATCAAGAGCTTTTTATTTTTAATTTTACTTATATTTCTTTAATTGTTTTGTTAATTCGCTTTTTATATCATCGTCGGCTTGTTTTAACGTTGATTTTATTATATTCTTTGCTTCTTTTTTCTTGCCGATAGAATACATATAATCCGCATATTCAATGTTATATTCAATATTATTTGGTTCCAGCCTTTTCATAATATTGAAATTAGAAATTGCATTTTCTCTATTTCCGCTTTCAATACTGCATTTTGCCATATAGTATCTGTATTTTGCATTAGAAACATCAAAATCTGATGCCTCTTTATAATATTCATAAGATTCTTTATAATTTCCGGTTTTATAGTAGCATTCGGCAATTTTTTCATAGGTCTTTTCTTTATCCGGTTCTATGGATAATGCTATTTTGTAATTTTCTATTGCCTTTTCATAGTTCTGGTTTTCTTCATTAATTTCTGCTAGTATGTAGTATACTTCCGGCATATTTTTATCTAAAGAAAGCACATAATCTATATTATTAATAGCTTCTTTATTATTTCTTTCCTTTTTATTTAACTGTGCAAGAAGGATATAGGCTTGTATATATTTTGGTTCTTTTTCAGTTATTTTTTCACATAAAGCCTTTGCATCTTTTGTGTTATCTGTAATATAATACAATCTTGCGAGCATATATTTATATTCTATTGAATTATCATTGTATTGTATTGCTTTCTTAATACAATCTATAGCTTTTTCCCATATATTTAATTTGGAATAATATACTGCTTTTACATAATAAGGGAAATCAGATTCCGAATTAATATCTTCCAGTTTATTTATAGTATTTTGAGCTTTAGCTAATTCGTTTCTGTTTATATTTATCAGAGCTTTTAATGCCAAAGTTTGCACTTCATCAGGCTTGCTGTCCAAAATCATATCGGTTAATTTTTCCGATAAATCATATTTATTATTCATATAATACATATATGCAAGAGCATAGTTATAATCAATATTATCGGGTTCTTCAGTTATTGCCTTGCAATAGCATTCTTCGGCTTCTCTGTAATAGCCTTTTATTGAAAATAAAATACCGAGTTTAAAGTAGTTTTCGCTATTTTGCGGATTTATTTTTACCGCATATGAATAATATTTTATTGCAGAATCAATATCAGATTTCATATATGATATCTCTGCCAATAAATTATATATTTCTTCGTCTTCACCATATTTTAAAAGTTGTTGAGCTATGTCATATGCATCTGAAGTTTGACCGTTTTCAAACAACTGCATTGCAACTTTTATTCCGGCAAGAATGTTCTGCGGATTATTTTCGTATGACTTTTTATAAAAGTCCTGTGCTAATTGATTATTACCCAAGTTGTAATATGCATTCGCCGTATAATATAATACAGATGAATTGTGCAGTTTATTAGCATTCTTATTAAATAAAGTTGTTATTTGACTGTATTCTTCAAAATCCGTAAGGATATCAAACAATTCTTCAGCACATTCTTCTATTTCATAATTTGAATTATATAAATCCAGAAGAAGCTCTTTTGCTTTGGGTTTATTATTGTTCTTTAATAATTTTGAAAGAATAAATTTAACTTTATTGTTTTCTTTATCCCTTTTTAAAATTTGCTCTAATAAACTGATTGAACGGTCAAAACGGCATAACTTTTCATAAAGCAGAGCTAATTCATACATTATTTCTATGCTTTCTTCATCAATAGCAAGAGCTTTATAAAAATAATCAATTGCCTCTTTAAAATTTCCGCTGTTTTTATATTCAAATGCTGTTTTAATATATTCTGTTAATTCATTTCCATTCATACGTTAATTATATTTTTAACGTAATAAATAGTAAAGTATGTATCTTATTTTTCGGCTTCCAACAATTTCTTATACAAATCTTTTTGTTTATCACTTAATACCGCCGGAAGATTAATGGCAATTTTGACATTAAGATTTCCGTATCCGCCTGATTTTTTTGGCAGACCTAAATCTTTTAATCTTAATGTTTTACCGCTTCTGGTTTCGGGCGGAATTTTAATATTAATCGTGCCATGCAAAGTTTGTATTTCTTTTTTACAGCCTAAAACTGCTTCGGCAGGAGTTATTTCAATTGTTTTTGTAATATCTTCGCCGTCTATACTGTATTCGGAATCCTTTAATTTTATTGCAAAGTATAGGTCACCTTTTCTTCCGTATGAATCAATTTTACCTTCGCCTTTTAATCTTATTTTTTGACCTTCTTTTATGCCTTTAGGTATTTTAACCGTCAAATTCTTTGAGCGATGAACAATGCCTGTACCTCCGCATTCAGGGCAAACTGTTCCGCCTGAACACTTTGTACATTTTTCCATTGTATTCATTTTAACATTGATAGGTTTATCACTCATTAAGTCTTTTGCCGTTACATTCAAATCCTGTGTTATGTCAAGATTTTCCTCTTTGGGCTGACCGCTGCAGCCGCCTGCACATCCTGATTGTCTTCTTGTTTGGCTTGTTCTTTTCCCCGCACCTCTGAATAAATCATCATATGAAAAACTTTGAGAACTTCTTCTGTTTGCGCCGCCCATTAAATCACCAAATATTGAGCTGAAGAAATCAGAGAAATCACCACCGCCAAAACTCTGACTAAATCCGCCCTGACCTCCGAAATTGAAATTCTCAAATCCGGGCGGAGGTGTAAAATTAGCACCTTGCTGCCAGTTTGCACCTAAACTGTCATATCTGCTCTTTTTTTCTTTATCTGATAATACTTCGTATGCCTCATTAATATCTTTAAACTTTTTTACTGCATCAGGAGATTTGTTTACATCCGGATGATATTGTCTTGCCAGTTTTCTGTATGCGGATTTTATTTTGGCTTCCGTAGCATCTCTTTCAACACCTAATATTTTATAATAATCTTTATATTCCATAACCATAATCTCCTTACTTATATAATAATATAAAAACCTTTAAAACCTTTAATAATTAATTATTTTTTAATTATATTTTGTTTCGGTTTGTTTCAACTATTAACAAATTTTCAGTTTTTATATATGATATAGCTATGAAAAGATATTTGTTCACGATTATAATTTTATTCACAATAATTCAAAGTGCATTTGCAGAGCCGGAAACAGTCGAAATTAATACAAGTTCAGACATGAAAACAGAAAAGCAACAGCCTACTGCAATAATAAGGCAAAGCAAACCGGAACCTGATGTTATAAAATCAGATTTGCCAAGAATAGAACTTAATGACAGGGTTTTGAATTATTCACTTACTAATTCTCAAATTCCGGAGGATGCAATTGTATATATGGAAACTCAAAGATTTTATAATGCACTGGATCCAAGAAGAGAAAATAACCCGAATTCATATTATCCCGGATTAAGAGGTCCAAATCAGCTTGTTGTTTATACACCTTCTTATGGTGAAAGAACAGGCACAAATGAATTCGGTACGGAAGCCATTGTAGAAAATAATATGGTTGTCAGAATGAACGGTGCAGATTCTGTTATTCCCAAAAACGGGTTTGTTATCTCAGGTCACGGAAGTGCTAAAAAATGGATTACAAATAATCTTCAAGTAGGTTCCAAAGTTTATATTGATTATTTTAATCATAATTTAAGAGTTTATTTAACTCCTGAAAGCCTTATTTTCGCAGCAAAAACAAGAATTCAGGAAGTAAACGATATTGTTAGTTATTATAAACATTCAACTCATGCATATAATGATAAAAAGGTAAATGATTACCTTGATGATGCAAAAAAATCACTAAGAAAAGCGGAAAAGAAGCCTGAAAATACTCAGGAATACATATCAGAAGCGATGCAATCGCTTGATGAAGCATTGAAAAATGCTATTCCGTATTATGAAAATGAATTAAAAGGTATATGGATAAGACCAACAGAAAGAACACCTGAGGAAATTATAAAAACTATAGACAGGCTTCATGACTCAGGATTAACCGATATTTTTCTTGAAACATATTTTCACGGAAAAACAATATACCCGAGCAATTATTTAAATGAAAAAGGTATAACATATCAACGTCCCGAATTTAGGGGATTTGACCCGCTGGCAATATGGATAAATGAAGCTCATAAACGCAATATGAGAGTACATATATGGTTTGAAAGTTTCTATGTAGGTAATGATAAGCCGTCTCAAAACCCAAATCATGTTCTTAATGTTCATCCTTATTGGACAAACAAAAGATATACAAATTATGATAACGATGAGCCAATGCCTTGTGCATCGGAGCATAACGGTTACTTCTTAGATCCTGCAAATTATCAGGTTCAAGAATATTTATTGGGTTTGATAAGAGAAATCGCAGAAGTATATAGACCTGACGGTATTAATCTTGATTATATAAGATATCCTCAGACAGTGGATTCTTCATATTCCGGATATTTACAAAGCAACTGGGGATATACTTCAGCAGCTCGCAGCGAATTTAAATTGATATACGATATCGATCCGATTAACATATCTCCGAATTCACAGGATTGGGAACTTTGGAGTAACTACAGACAGGATAAAATAACAGAGTTTTTAAAACATGTTAAAGAAATTACATCCGAATATAATATTCAATTAACGGCAGTTATTTTCCCGGATTTAAAGAAAAGCCGCGCCACAAAGATGCAGAACTGGAAAGTTTGGTCTGCAAATAATTATGTAGACGGGTTAACTCCGTTATTATTAACCGGTGATAAGAATACAGCTATGCTTCTTTTAAAAGACGTTATTAACAATATAAATCCTGCTACACCGGTATATCCTGGGATATTTGTAACATTTATGGGCGGGCCCTATGAAGATTTGTTAATCCAAATTCATAAAACAAGAGAATTTAATACGAGGGGGCCTGTTCTGTTTGATTATGCACATTTTAACGATAAATATGCAAATGCTTTAAAAACAAGAGTCTTCAATAAGTCGTATGATTCTCACGAATTAAAAGGTCATCGTAAAGATTATAAACCTGAAGTAAAATATAAGGACAATGACCGAAAAGTAAGAAGAAAATACAAAGATATTGTAATAGAAGACAGCTAAAATTCATCAATTGTTAATTTATCTTAAGAATAAAAATGATAATTATTATTAGATATTCTTATCTAAACCTTTATATGTAGAAGTTTTTTATAATTATATACCAATGATATATTTACATGACTAAAAAAATGAATTATCATAAAAAGACTTTCGATTAAAAGTAATGAAAAATCATGTAGCTTTATAACCGAAACATTAGGGGTATGTGTAAACTGAGAGTAGTAATCTGAGGGAGATTTTATGGACAAAATTGTAAAAAGAGATGGGGCGGTTGTACCTTTTGATTCCGAAAAGATAGAGAAGGCTATCTTAAAAGCGGCAAAAGTTACTAAAGAATTCGGAGAAGAAGAAGCCAAAAAAGTTACAAGAAAAGTTGTAATGATGGCTCAAGATATTGCCGATAAAAAAGAATCAAATCTAAAAGCACCTACTGTAGAAGAAGTGCAAGATGCTGTTGAATTATCATTATATTCATTCGGATATACCGCAACAGCAAAAGCATATATTCTATATCGTGAACAAAGAAAAAGAATCAGAGATTTCGCCTCAGGTTTAAATATAGACATGGTTGATGATTACCTCTCTCAATTAGATTGGCAAGTTAATGAAAATTCAAATATGTCATATTCTATCCAAGGTTTAAATAATTATATTGCATCAAATATAAGCAAAAATTACTGGTTAAATAAAATTTATCCCGAAGAAATTAAAAATGCACATTTAAACGGAGATATTCATATACATGATTTAAATATTATTTCCGTATATTGTGTAGGCTGGGATTTAAAAGACTTATTAATGGAAGGCTTTAAAGGAGTTAAAGGTAAGGTTTCAAGTGCTCCTCCTAAACATTTCAGAACAGCTTTAGGACAAATGGTAAATTTCCTATACACAATGCAAGGAGAAAGTGCAGGAGCTCAAGCATTTTCTAACTTTGATACATTACTTGCGCCATTTGTAAGATATGACGGTTTAAATTACGAACAGGTAAAACAATGTTTGCAAGAATTCGTATTTAATATGAATGTACCGACAAGAGTAGGTTTCCAGACACCATTTTCTAACATAACTATGGATTTGAATGTTCCTTCATATTATGCAGACCAGCCAGTAATAATCGGCGGTGAATATAAAGAAGAAACATATTCTCAATTCCAAAGAGAAATGGATATGATAAACAAAGCTTTCTTTGAAGTTATGATGGCAGGCGACAGTTCAGGAAGAGTATTTACTTTCCCGATACCTACATATAATATTACGAAAGACTTTGATTGGGATAATCCTAATATTGAAGGCTTATGGGAAATGAGCGCTAAATACGGCATTCCGTATTTCTCAAACTTCATCAATTCTGATATGAATCCTGAAGATGCTCGTTCTATGTGCTGCAGATTGAGAATAGACAACAGAGAACTTGAATACAGAGGCGGCGGTTTATTCGGTTCAAATCCGTTAACAGGTTCTATCGGCGTTGTAACAATGAACTTACCGAGAATTGCATATCTTGCAAAAGATAAGAATGAATTTTTATCAATGCTTGCAGATAGGATGGAAATTGCAAAAACTTCTCTTGAAATTAAGAGAAAATTGCTTGAAAGATTTACAGATTCA
>JAEELO010000069.1 GCA_016282705.1 Candidatus Gastranaerophilales bacterium
CCTTGTAAGGGAGGCGCTCTACCAACTGAGCTAAACGCCCGAAATATTATTTAATTGTCAAATCTTTTTTCGCTCAGTTGGTAGAGGCTGCTCTACGTTTCTGAGATTGTTGCTTTCGCAACTGGGAGCTAAACGCCCGAATATTATTTAATTGTCAAATAATATATCCATTTGCCTTGCCGGAATACCGCCAGCAAGATTAATAATACAATATCAATATTATTTGTCAAGCATTTTTTAAACCTCTGTGATTTGTTGATTTTTAAATTGCATATTGTATAAATTTCTGTAACTTCCGTTCTCTATCTTTAAAAGCTCTTCGTGTGTTCCTGCTTCTTGGATTCTTCCTTCATTGATTACAACAATCTTATCCGCATTGTATATTGTGGATAATCTGTGCGCTATCACAAATACTGTTTTATTTTTCATTAAATTATCAAGCGCATACTGTACGACTTTTTCTGATTTATTATCAAGCGCAGATGTTGCTTCATCCAATATTACAATCGGTGCATTTTTTATCATAGCTCTTGCGATTGCAATTCTTTGTATTTGTCCGCCCGATAGCGATGCACCGTTTTCTGCAATTTGTGTATTTATTCCATCTTCTTGCGAAGCTATAAAATCCTCTAAATGCGCTGCTTTGATTACATTTTCAATTTCTTCTTCGGTTGCCGATTTGTTGCCAAGTAAAATATTCTCTTTTATTGTTCCGCAAAAGATAAAATTGTCCTGAAAAACCTCTGATATAGTGTTTCTTAGTGATGTTAGAGTATAATCTTTAATGTTTTTGTTGTTAAACAGAATTTCTCCTTTATTTACATCATAAAACCTCGGCAAAAGATTTACGACAGTCGATTTTCCTCCGCCTGAATTTCCGACAAACGCAATTGTTTCTCCTTTTTTAACTTTTAAATTTATGTCATGCAAAACTTCTTTTTCTTCGTTATAAGAAAAACTTACGTTTTTAAATTCTATTGTTTCTATTTCGGAGGTTAAATTTTCTCTGCCTTCATCTTTTATTCTTGTTTTGTAATCAAATAATTCAAAAACCCTGCTTAATGATACAAAAATATTTTGAATGTTTGTTAAATCATTCCCGAGAGTTTTTATAGGTTTATATAATAGCAAAAGCGAAGTTATAAAACTTGCAAAACTTCCTGTTGATAATTGTCCGTTTTTTATTAGTGTGTTTCCATAGAACATTACAAATGCAATACCGAAACTTGCAATCAAATACATAAAAGGTGATAGCCAGCCGGCACGTTTTGTTAATGACATCTGAAGGTCAAACGTTTCTTTGATTAATTTTTTTACTTTTCTAAATTCATTGTTTTGCAGATTGTAGCCTGCGATAACTTTATTTCCCGAATATGTTTCATTGAAGGATGTTGTTATATCTCCGCCAACAACAGTTGTTTTATTGGAAACTTTTTTGATTCTTTTCCTTAGTAATGTCATTGGGACAAACGTCAAGCCTAAAACCGATACTCCGACAAAAGCCAACTGCCAAGAATTATACAACAATACAAATATTAATCCCAAAGCACTCGTAAAAGCTGTTACTATTGCTTTTAAACTGTTAATCAGTTGCTTCGCCGCTAAATCGGGATCTGTTAAAAATCTTGAAATAACGAGTCCGGATGAATTTTCATCATAAAATCTCGAATCAAGATATACGAGCTTTTTAAATAAATCTGTTTTGATATTATTTGATATTTTTAAACTTATCCAATCCGCAAGGTATACATTTAAATATTTAAGCATACCTTGTACGCCTGCAAAAAATATAATCCCCGGCGGAATAATTATGGAAAGAAAATCCCTTGTGAGAGTATAATTAAAATAGCTTATATTTTCACCGTTCACAACAACGTCAATATAAGGTTTTAGCATAAATGCGGTTATACCATCCAATAATCCCAATGGAATTGCCAGAAAAAATGCCGTTAAAATCCTGAATGTCAGGGGTTTTATATATGGAAGCATTCTTCTTAGCAGATATTTATAATTAAATGCTGTTTCTGAATTTATTTTATCCAGCTTCATTGTATTTAAATTCGTTGTCATTATTTTATTCCCAGTTAAAACTCTTAATGTTGTTTTCTTTATTAATATCTCCGAGAACTTTAACTTTAAAATATCTTGGTTGTTGTTCTTCGTTTTCAATCGTTGGTATTTTTAAAAGCTGTTGCTCGTCATGTCTTTTCTTTTCTGATTTAATATCTGTTATTGCATTAAAAAATTGACTCAAAGAAGCATTGCCGACTTTGCCTAAAGCTGATGAAATGCTTTGAGACAGTTTCCCATATATTCTTATATTTGCAAAGTTTTCTAAAATATCGTATTCTCCCTCCAAGAATAAACTCAAATTCTTGCCTTTAGAATAAATTTCGAGATTTTGAATTTTTGCATCTTTGATTTGAATATTTCCTGAAATTTTTTCAAATTCACCTGTTTTGTATGGTGTTAAAACCTGAATTATATTATTCAAAGATAAACCGAATAAACCGTTTTTAATAAGGTTTCCTGCTCTTAATAAATGTTCCAGCGAACCTAACTTCGGCATTTTCCCGTTTTCAACGGAAAAATCTATTTCGGATTTTAAATCCTTGATATTATCAGGTGTATCAATTGCTTTTGCGCTGACTTTAGCTGAGCCTTTTATTTTTCCGAATATTTGATTATTCAAGTTTAAGAATTGTCCTGCCAGAGTATTCGCTTCGCAGTTATTCATTTTTGCATCCAAATCAATCTTTGATGTTTTGGCATTATATTTTCCGTATGCTTCCAAATTTCCTTCCGCAATATCAATTTTTGCCGATTTTAAGTTAAAAATGTTATTGTCAAAACTAAAATTGCCTTTAAAATTTTGACCGTTTATTTTATCGTAAGAAATTTCTTTAGCGTTGATTATTCCGTTTTTAATTACTAAATCCTGTGTATTTAAAGTTTCTTGTTTTGCGGGGATTAAATCGCTCATTTTTGCTGATTGGTTTTTGCTGCTTAAAATTTCTTTTAAATTTAAGTTGTTTGATTCTATATCAAGTTTTTCCACCGTGACAGGCAAAATCAGC
>JAEELO010000011.1 GCA_016282705.1 Candidatus Gastranaerophilales bacterium
GAATTCGTTGAAAAATGTAATAAATTCGGCGGTAACTTACCTGATGCACAAGGTGTTCCTGAAGAAATGCTTAATTATGCTTCTAAACACGGCGTTGCTAAAATTAATATTGATACTGACTTAAGATTAGCAATGACATCTACAATCAGAGAATTCTTTATTGAACACCCTGAAAAATTTGACCCGCGTGAATATATGGGACCGGGAAGAACAGCCGTTAAAGAAATGGTTATGCACAAAATGCGTGATGTATTAGGTACAGCAGGCCACGCAAAAGACTAACAAAGTTGAAACGAAAACCTATACTAAAAACGGAAGTGTAATTTACACTTCCGTTTTTTTAAATACCTTTTAAAACTTTATATAATCGCAAAATATTTTCCTTTTTGTCAAGAGAACGTATAATTTCTTTTTTCATTCCAACATAATCAATATCATTACTAAATAAAAACAATTCATAAAGGTTGACATCTAAAGCACGAGCTATTGCAGCAATAGTATCAGAAGAAGGATAATTGTTCCCATTCTCAATTCTGCTGATATTTTTAGAATCAATGCCAACCATTTCAGCAAGTTTATCCTGAGTATACTTTCTTTGTTTTCTAATTTCCTGAATTCTTTTGCCCAGTTTACTTTTTAAACACATATTAATTTCTCCTAAATATAGGATGAATCACACAAAATAATTTTATAACCACTCACCGGATAGAATTTTTTTTTTTTATATTCTATATATTGATTATTTCAATTTAACATGTATAATTTTTTCATAATTCTATGTAATAAATAGAATTATATCGGAAAATATGTAAGATTACCAATTTATTAATAAATTGTCCAAATGGGTAATCAAAAAGATTAAAAAAATAGCCAATCGGCTAAATGTTTCGAAAAAAGCTTCATATTAATATAAAAATTAAATTGAGATTGGAAAAAATATGTATAAAGTCAGCATAATCATACCGGTTTATAATTCTGAGAAAACATTAAAAAAATGTTTAGATAGCATATTAAATCAATCATTTAAAGATAGAGAACTCGTAATAGTAAATGATGCTTCGGAAGATAAATCTTCAGAAATAATAAAAAATTATGCTGATAAATATAAAAATATTTTATTCTTCGATAAAACCGAAAGAAAAGGCTTAACAAGAATAAAAAATTTAGCAATAGAAGCAGCCAGAGGAGAAAACATATTAGTTATAACCCCCGAAACTGTATTAGCGGAATCTTTTGTAGAAAAAGCTTATGAAATTCTAAATTCAAATAATCATATTGGTATTGTTTACCTTAAAGAGAATAATAATGAAAACAAATTTAGTGAAAAACCAAGTTCTTGCTTTATGTTCAGAAAGCAAGATTTTATAGATTGCAGAAGATTTAGCAACAGTTTAGAGCATGGCGATGAAAACACGGACTTATGGCTGCGTTTCAAGGAGAAAGAGTTTAAATTTTTACAAGTTGAAGAAAGAAGAGAAATTACTATTAAACAAGGGAAAGAGCATGTCCAAAATTAGTGTAATTATACCAACAATGCAAAAAGATATTAACATTCTCAATATACTTGTTGATGAACTCGTTGAAGATACTAATGTCGGAGAAATCATTATCATAGATAATTCATTAAAAGGATATATTCATAAATCGGATAAAATCAATGTATTCTTACCCGATAAAAATATGTATGTAAATCCATCTTGGAACTATGGTATAAAAATATCAAATTATGAATATTTTGCTATTTTAAATGATGACCTCATATTACCATCTAATTTATGTAAACAAATTATAGAGTTTATAGATAAAACTCCAAATTGCGGAGTTATAGGATTAGAGTCATCAAGTGTAATGCAAGTAAATAACTTAAATTATAATCAATATACAGAAGAAAGTAATTTATTATTTAAGCCTATTAATAACATTTATTCAAATAGTAATTTTTTTTGGGGTTCTGCAATATTTGGGAAAAAAGAAAATTATTATACTATTCCTGATGAAATGCTTATTTATAGTGGAGATAATTATTTAATTTTTAAAAATAAAAAAAATAAGAAACAAAATTACGCAATAAGCAATATTAAAGTTTTTCATTGTGGTTCATTAACAAGTTCAAATCCAAAATTTAATCCTATCAAAACGAATGATATGCTATTTTTCTGCAAACTAGATAAAGACTATCGCAGATTTAAACAAAAACAAAAGAAAGAGCAAATAATAAGTGGGATAACATTAAATAAATTAGAAAGACTTTTTTCCATAAAAAATTCTTGCAATAAAAAATATAAAATTATAACTATTTTTAATATTAAATTTATCAAGAGCATAAATTTTTCGGATAAAGAACCCAATTCCTGTAAACGTAAACCAATAGAATATATATTTTCTGTAAAAAACTCAAACAATAAAGAACAAAAAATTATAACTATTTTAGGATTAAAAATAAAAAGAAAAAATTATAAAAAATTATTTTTGAGAGATGAAGAAATAATAAAAAATAATAAAAAATTACTTAGAAATAAAACAAAAGAAATAAAAAAATACAAAAAGATTGTTTCAGAAAATAAATCAAATATTAAGATTTTAAAAACCGAACTTATTTCTAAAGCGATGGGGAAACACAATTATGAAGCTTTTTATAAGTATATTCTGCCTATAAATACAATTAAAAAAATAATAGATAATGATAATATCAAAATAGTTTCGTTTGATATATTTGATACTTTATTAATAAGACCTTGTATTTTCCCTACAGATATTTTCTATTTAATTGCAAATAAAATTAATCATATATATAATATAGACTTTATTGATTTACGTTTAAATGTTGAACAAAAGCTGGGGAATATATATGCTAACATAGACGAAATATATGATTTTATAGAAAAAGAATATCAACTGGAACATAGTTTAGCAGAAAAGATTAAGCAAGAAGAATTATTATGCGAAAAACAATTACTCACAGTAAGGAATGATATTAAAGAAATATATGAATATGCAAAATCAAAAGGGAAAAAAATTATAGCAATATCGGATATGTATTTATCTTCCGATTTTTTAAAAAATATATTAATTAATAACGGTTATAAGGATATTAGCTATATATATATTTCAAATGAAATTAACGCACGTAAAGATATTGGTAATTTATATGATTTTGTAATTAAGAAAGAAAATGTAAAACCGTCACAAATCTGCCATATTGGCGATAATTATGAATCTGATTATAAAGTTGCATTAAACAAATACATAACAGCTATTTATTATCCTTCAATAAAAAACATTGTTTTGGGACAAAACTCTATTTACAAAGATATTTTTCCAAAAGATATATCTAATGACCCCATAGTAAGAATATTGTTAGGATACACATTTAATCAACTATTTAAAGATAGAGAAATTGCACCACAAGGCCCTAGTTTGTTTACAAATATTCAGGATTTTATTAAACTTTGTATTTGC
This sequence comes from Candidatus Gastranaerophilales bacterium, assembly GCA_016282705.1. Classification (GTDB taxonomy): domain Bacteria; phylum Cyanobacteriota; class Vampirovibrionia; order Gastranaerophilales; family Gastranaerophilaceae; genus Avigastranaerophilus. The sequence continues at coordinate 3,460 of JAEELO010000011.1, forward strand.
CCAGTACTATTTTATATTGCACATTTTATTTCTACGAATTCAAATATTCAAACGAATTATAATACTGTATATTTTGCAGCAAGAGATGGTTATTTACCTCAAATAGCATATGATATAATTTCAAATCATATAAGTAAAGAATGTATACCGTCTAAGTACATATATGCAGGAAGAAGAGCATATTTTTCCCTTATTAATGAGAATATAGAAGATTTTATTAATAGATATATTAAATATATTAACAAAGATATAAATTTAAAAGATATTTTAAATGCATTTATAACAGACAAACAATTACTATCAAAAATTTATAACAATATACCTCCAGATATATTAAATTATTCTATAAAAGAAAATCATAAAGAATGCTTTAATGAATTAAATAAATTTAAAGAAGATATTAACGAATACGAAAAAAAGCACAAAAATAATGCTATTCTATATTATCAATCTCAAATCAAACAAATTACAGAAGAAAATATTATTTTCGATATTGGTTACAGCGGAACGATTGGTGATGCTCTATATACAGCAACCGGTAAAAAATGGAATAAAATATATTTATGGCAAAAAGAAGAAAACCAAAAAAAAGATAAATTAAATGAAACTTATACAATAGAACTGTTCAATAGAAAGAGATATAGTAATAATCTTTTGTATGAAGAGATTTTTTCACCATTAGAAGGCAGTTGTCTTGGTTTTAGAGAGGATCATACACCTATCATTGAAGATATATCTTTTTCTGAGGAAATGAAAAATGATTATAAGACAATAAAAGAAACTTTAGTAAATTATTTAAATAATATTTGTTCACTCTTCCAAGATTATGTTAAATATTTGACTGTTACAAATAGCGAAGATTTGCAAGAAATTCTTTTTTATATGTTATCCAAATCGCCTTATTTGGAAGCTTCAATATTTAAAAATATTATATTTAAAGATGGTATATGTTATACAGAAGCAGAATCTCTAGAATCCAAAATATATACACCTAATAGAAAATATGAACATGTTTTCCAACTCACAGGATTTAATAATCCTTCAAATTACATAGAACATATTAAACTTAATAAAGATAATTATTTTAACCCAAAAGTTGCTATTCATCTTCATTTATATAATTTAAATTTATCAAATGAAATTTTAAATTATTTAAAGAATTTTCCATATAAATTTGATTTATTAATAACCACCATAGATATAAACAACAAACATTGGATTGAAAACATTTTTAATAAAAATATTATAGAAAATTTAAATAATTTATTTGTAATAGAGACAATAAACAGAGGAAGGGATGTTTCACCTTGGTTAATCGGAACAAAAGAATATCAAACAAATTATGATTTATTTTGTCATATACATTCAAAAGAATCAAAACATTTTGGTAATATGGCAATTAATTGGCGAAGATATCTCTATAATAATTTGATTTCCAAACAAGCTGTAATTAATATCTTTGAACTTTTTAAACAAGATAAAAATATTGGTTGTGTTTTTCCAAAAGAATATTATGAAATAGCAAATTTGTGTATAAATAAGGACATAAATCCGGAAGGAAAAGATGGAGAAATAGATATAATAAGGAATTTATCAAAAAAAATGGAAATAAAGAGGCGCTATTGCAAAAGTAATATTATATTCTCTGCGGGAACAATGATGTGGTATAGACCAAATGCATTAAAACCACTATTTGATTTGAATTTATCATATGAAGATTTTCCTGAAGAACCAATTGAAGTAGGAGGAACTATTGCACATGCCATAGAACGTTTACCGTCTTTTGTATGTAATGAAAATGGATACAAAACGGTTATTTATAATCAGGAGCAATAAATATATGAAAAAATTATTTTTTACAACAACTTCTTCTGATAAAAGACATAAAGTAATTTATTTTTTAGGAATAACTATAAAAATAAGAAGAGAAATAAATCCACCATTTTCCATTATTATGCCTACATATAATCGTGCATTTTGTATAGAAAAAGCAATAGATTCTTTAATAAATCAAAATTATATAAAGTGGCAACTAATTATTATTGATGATGGTTCCACAGATAATACTAAAGAGCTAATAAAAACTAAATATGCTAATTATATTAAAAATAAAAAAATGGTATATAAATATATACCAAATAGCGGTGTATGTAAAGCAAGAAATATGGGATTAAAACTATCAAAATATTCATGGATTGCATACTTAGATAGTGATAATGAAATGTGTTTAAAATTTTTAAAAAATTTTGCAAAAGCTATTTATAACAACCCAAATAAAAAATGTTTTTACGCAAAATTTAAAAGATCTAATAATGAAATCATCGGTACAACGTTTGATTTTAAATCATTATGTCAACAAAACTATATAGATTTAGGTGTATTTGTTCACCACAAATCACTTATAAAAGAATATGGCAATTTTGATACAACCTTAAAACGACTGGTAGACTGGGATTTAATAATCAGATATACAAGATATAATAAACCTTATTTCATTAATAAAGTTCTTTTAAATTATAATAGCAATGATAATTACAAAAGAATTTCTAATTATGGAACATATGAAGAATACAGAGAGATAATTTATAGCAGAATTAGTAATTATAAAAAAGAAGAACCGTTTATATCTAATATTTTTTCCATAAAAAATGATGATATACGCAAAGTTATAACCATTTTAGGGTTAAAAATAAAGTTCAAAAGTAAAAAGTTGATTGAAAGAAAAAGATTTAAAAATATAGAAAATCTATTAAAAGAACATTCTATCAAAATTAAAAATTATAAAAAAGATTTTAACCAACAAAAATCAAATATTGAAAAACAAAATAAATTAATTTTAGAGCAAGAAAAAAGGATAGAAGAACAAGGAGTAAAGATAGAAGAGCAAAATAGAAAGATTGAAAAACAAAATACAATTCTCTCTGAATTAAAATTAAAAGCAGAGGAACAAAAAATAATAATTGATGAAAATAAATCACTTTTAAATAAATTAAAATTAGAAATTGAAGAGAACAAAAACATAATTGACAAACAAAACTTAATTTCTAATGAATTGAAATCAAAATTAAATGAACTGGATAAAATAAATTTAGAACAAAAAAATCAAATAGAAAAACAAATTATTGAAATCAATTTATTAAATAAAAAATTCTCGTATCAACAAAAGGCTTTTGAATATAAATTATGCAAATATATGTCAACTGAAAAATACTCTGAATATTTAAAAGATTGGTATAAAAATCATATTGGAGAAGTTTTAAATATTGATAATCCAAAAACATATAATGAAAAAATACAATGGATGAAGTTACATGATTCTACACCTATTAAAACACAACTTGCTGATAAATATCTTGTAAGAAATTGGGTAAAAGAGAAAATAGGTGAAGAATACTTAATACCATTATTAGGAGTTTGGGATAATTTTGATGATATTAATTTTGATGAAATGCCGGAGAAATTTGTTCTGAAATGCAATCATGGATGTGCATACAATATAATAGTTAAAGATAAATACAAATTTAATATAGAAGATGCAAGAAAAAAAATAAATAATTGGATGAATGAAAATTTTGCATTCTGTGCAGGTTTTGAACTTCATTATAAAGATATTCAAAGAAAAATTATTGCAGAACAATATATTGAAAATGATGATAGCGATTTGTATGATTACAAATTCTGGTGTTTTGATGGCGAAGTAAAATACATACAATTCTTATCCGAACGTAATACAAAAGGCTTAAAAATGGCTTTTTATAATACAGATTGGGAAAAACAGGACTTTGTTTATTCGTATCCTTTAGATACTAAAAATATTGAGAAGCCTGATAATTTAGAAGAAATGATTAGATTGGCAGAAAAATTATCGGAAGGTTTTAATCACATTCGTGTTGATTTTTACAGGTTAAATAACGGAAAAATATATTTTGGAGAAATGACCTTTACATCCTGTTCAGGAGTTTGCAAATGGGTTCCCAAAGGACAAGATTTGATTATGGGAGAAATGATAAAACTTCCAATTACAAAAACAAAGAACGAACTCACAGAATGGATTGATATAAAATAAAATTATAAAAAATCATGATAAAATAAGTTTAATTCACTCATTGTTATAAAAACATACATTCAAACGGAAAAGAAATCTAAATGTCAGTTAAAAAGTTTATACAAAATATATTTTCAGTCAGAAATAAAGACTTTCATAAAGTAATTACTATTTTGGGTATAAAAATTAAGTTCAAACACCAAAAAGATAATGAATGCAAAAAAATTTCAGAACTGGAAAATAAAATTAAAAATCTTTCCAAAAACCTAAAGGAACAAGAAAAAAAGAATATTGATTTGGAAAAGACCATAAATAATCAAAAAACGGAACTGGATAAACTGCAAAATAATATAGAAATCCTTGGAAGTGAAACATTAAAAATAAACCAAACAGCAGAAATTACCGAACTTGCAATGCTAAAAACCAAATATCATTGGGATAATATAAAAATTCCCCAAATTAAAAATAATTTTCAAACTATTGAAGAGTTAAAGAACACAAATAAAAGTATAATCCGTTTTGGTAACGGCGATTTTGACATACTTAAAGGTAATAGTATGCCATATCAAAAATACGATAAATATATTGCAGATACTTTGAAAACTATTTGTTATGAAAACGATGAAAATTTAATGACAGGTATTCCTGAGCCATATTACGATTTTCCTATTGAACTTGTTGAAAGTTCCAAAAGATTTATTTTAAATTGGTTCCCTAAATGGCATAAAATAATTGAAAAATATATTAATTATGAAAAGATATATTATTCAACTCACATTTCACAGGCATTTCCGGTATATAGACAATACGATTTTAAAAACCACTATAACAATCTGAAGGAAATATGGAATAACAAGAAAATAACTGTAATAACAGGTGATAGAGTATACAACAATATAGAACATAATATTTTTGAGAATGCCGAAAGCATAAACTATATTTATGGTCCTACAGAAAATGCTTTTGATGAATATGAAAATTTAAAAAATAGAATTTTCAATACAGAGAAAGATAATATTTTAATTTTTGCACTTGGTCCTGCCGGTAAGGTACTGGCATATGATATGTATAAAGCAGGCTATCGTGTACTGGATTTAGGACATATTATAAAAGATTATGATTTTTACAAAAAGACAGAAAATAAATCACAAGATTATTATAATAAATGCAGAAAAAAGTTTTTCGATAAAGATTAGTAATTAATAAAAAATTATAATAAAATTAAACAATAGAGAGGGTTTTATGAAAATAACGGTTATAGGAACAGGATACGTAGGGCTAGTTGCCGGCGCTTGTTTAGCGGATATGGGCAACAATGTTATTTGTGTAGATAACAATACGGAAAAGATACAACAATTAAATAACGGTATAATACCTATCTATGAACCGGGATTAGAAGAACTCGTAAAATCCAATGCTATGGAAAATCGTTTAACTTTTTCAACGGATATTGAAAGCGCCGTTAAGGAATCTGAGGTTTGTTTTATTGCGGTTGGTACCCCGCAAGGAGAAGATGGTTCTGCCGATTTGCAATATGTTTATAATGTCGCTCAATCAATAGCAAAATCAATGAACGGTTACAAGGTTATAGTTGATAAATCTACGGTTCCTGTAGGTACTGCTGAAAAGCTGACACAATACATAAAACAATTTACTAATCAAGAATTTGACGTTGTTTCTAACCCCGAATTTTTAAAGCAGGGTAATGCAGTTGATGACTTTTTACATCCGGATAGAGTTATTATCGGTTCTAATTCGGAAAAAGCAACACGTATTATGCAGGATATATACGCACCATTTTTCAGAACAGGCAACAGAGTAATTGTAATGGATGTAAAATCTGCCGAAATGACAAAATATGCAGCCAATTCTTTCTTGGCAACAAAGATTTCATTTATGAATGAAATAGCCTGCCTGTGTGAAAAAGTAGGTGCAGATGCAGAAATGGTCAGAATAGGTATGTCTACAGATACACGTATTGGAAATAGATTTTTATTCCCCGGACTTGGTTTTGGTGGAAGTTGTTTTCCTAAAGATGTAAAAGCACTTGTTAAAACCGGCAAAGAAAATAATTGCTGTATGTCTGTAACAGAAGCTGCAGACAAAGCGAACCAAAGACAAAGACAGATTTTTGCAGACAAAGTTCTTTGTAAATTAGATAATAATATAAAAGGGAAAACAATTGCGGTATGGGGTTTGGCATTCAAACCAAAAACAAATGATATGAGAGAAGCACCCTCCATTACTATCATAAATGAATTATTGAATAAAGGTGCAAAAATAAAAGCATATGACCCCAAAGCAATGGAAACAGCAAAATTCTATTTCCAAGATAAAATAGAATATTGCAAATCCGCATATGAAGCAGCTGAAAATGCATATTGTTTGCTGCTTCTTACCGAATGGAACGAATTTAGAAGACCCGATTTCGTAAGATTAAAAGAAATAATGAAAAGCTCGATTATTATTGACGGCAGAAATCAGTACGACAAAGAAAAGCTGAAAGAAAAAGGCTTTGAATATATTTGCATAGGGAAACAATAACTATAAAAGATATTACAGTTCATAATTTGCAGCAAGCTTCTTTAACCCTGAAATACAAACAAAATAGAAGCCTTTGAATTTGCAGACGAAACCGAAATTACGGATATTACAGATAATATCATCAAGTGCGTAGGTCAGGCAATGCCTGACATATAAAACTTACATTATTATCTTTAGCAATTCTTAACGGACAAAACCGCCGGAATGAACTTATATTTTTTTTAAACGTTCTACTTAACGTATGGTAATATACCGATTGATTTTTATTCAATTAAATAAGATAATTTATATATAAATTTGGGAGGATAGTATCATTAACATTAAGAATTTAATAACGGGATTTATAATTACTACAGGCATTGTTTCAGCTGCATTTGCAATGTCTCCTGAAGCAAGCCAATATTATCATCAAGCAATTTCATTAGGTGATAATGAACAATATCAGCAAGCAGTAGAAATGTTGAATAAAGCCATTCAACTCTCGCCTGATGATGCACTGCTTCACACTAAACTCGCAGGCATGTATTCGGAATTGGGTCAATGGGGGAACGCAGTTGATGAATATAAAAAAGCTCTTAAAATAAGACCGAATGATGCATTCATTTACATCAGTTTAGGTAACATTTATGAGCAAATGCAAGACTATAAAAACGCATTTAATGCTTATAATGAAGCAATGAAGATATTTCCCGAATACAAATATAACTATCTTAACCTTGCAAGTGTGAAAACACACCTAAAAGAAGATGATGAAGCTATTAAATATTACCAAACATTCCTTTCATATTACCCCGATGCACTTGATGCAAGGGAAAATATGGCATCTATATATTTAAGAATGGATAAGCCTAAAGATGCAGTAGATATTTATAATGATATCTATATGCAAAATCCTGCGGCATTTAAAGATTTTTCTAACTACGGCTTGGCGCTATACAGAATTTCAGACTACGAAAAAGCTGAACAAATCTTGTTAAAAGCTATTGAAAAAGATAAAAATGACTATGTTGCAAGGGCAAATCTTGCATATGTTTATATGGCACAATCTAAAGACGAAGATGCCGTAAAAGAATTTAAAAAAGTTATTGAAATTCAGCCGGAAATGTCATCAGTCCGCTTCGATTACGGTAATTTATTGGCTGATGAAGGGAAATTTGATGAAGCTATTGTTCAATACGAAGAATACTTAAAAGACCACAAGGATAATGCGGCAGCATTCTTAAATGCAGGTATTTTGTATTCTAAAAAAGGCGAATACGATAAAGCAATTACATTACTTGAACAGGGTAAAACATTATCACCTAAAAATATTGAAATCCAAAAAGAGCTTGCCAAATCATATCATTTGGCAAAAAAATATGATAAGGCTATCGGAATTTATGATTCTATCTTAGCAATAGAACCCAACAACATTGAAGCTGCTTTAAATAAAGGTATTGCATACCACGCTCAAAAGAAATTCAATGAAGCAATTGACGCATATAAAACTGTTTTAACCAAAGATGCCGATAACAAAACAGCTAAAGAAAACTTACTAAAAGCATATTCACAATACGGCGACAGTTTATATACGGAAGGCAATTACAGAAAAGCCATAAATAACTATGAAGCAGCACTTGCTATGGATAAAGAAAATCCGCTTTTATACATAAATATTGCAAATGCTTATGATAAACTCGGTTCAAAAACAAAATCGGTTGAATATTATGAAAGAGCAATGGAAATAGCACCCGAAAACAGCGATGTTCTTTCTAATTATGCAAAAACTCTTTCAAAATATAACAAAGACGAAGATGCAAAAGTTCTTTATGATAAAGCACTTGCCGTAAGCAACACTTCTCCTGATGAAAAATACAATTATTATGTAAATATGGCAGATAATTATTATAAAAATAAAAATTATTCTATGGCTCTTGCCGAGTATAAAAAGGCTCTCGAATTAAAATCAGATGATGAAATTTTAAATATAAAAATCGGTAACACCTATAAAGGAATGTCTGATTTAAAAGGAGCTATAGAATATTACAAAAAGGCAATAGAGATAAATCCTAAGAATCCTGATTCATATTTTAACAGCGGATTATGTCTTGCAGAATTGAACGATTTAACTGCCGCAAAAGATAATTTCGCTAAGGTTATAGAATTAAAACCTGATTACGCATATGCATACTATGCTATGGGACTTGCATATGAGAAAGAAAACAATACGGTAAAAGCTATTGAAAATTACGAAAAGTTTGTTACTTATTCACCGGATAAAAATTTAAAGAACAATATTCAAAATAAAATAAACAATTTAAAGAAAAAACTTCCTAAAACAGAATAATGAAAAAACTGCTTGTAATACTGTTAATATTGCCTGTTATACTTCTTTGCGGATTTTTTAAAAGAAGCAAACAAGCATATATTGTGCTTTCATCAGGCTCAATGTCAATAGAAACGGCAGATGTTCAACGGATTGAAAGATATTTTAATGCACAAGAAAGAATAAATTATGCAGTAGTAGCTCCGGATGGGTTCAAATATCCTGCAGTAAGAATGCAAATTACTAAGCGCGATGAAAAAACATCAAACTGGGGATTTTCTATTATTATGAGCCATGATTATACGGTAGATATGGCAGAAAAAGTATACAGAAATTACATTTATATTCAAAAACCCGGATACTATATATTGCAGTTCTTTTATTTGAATAACAAAAATTACCCGTTTGCGCATACGGAATTTATGGTGCAATAAATGTTCAAATATTTAAAATTTTTATATCAAAATTTAACTTCATCAAAATACATAAGGAAAGGTAAATGCCTAAAATGCGGTAATTGCTGCAGAAATATACTATTGTATGTTGAAGAAGAACCCATTAAAACAGAAGAACAATTTGAAAAAGTTAAACAATGGGAAAAACACTATAACTGGTTTTATATTTCGGGTAAAGACGAACGCGGAGCATTATTATTCACCTGCAAAGCAATTGATGATAATAATCGCTGCAAAGTATATTTCTTTAGAGGGTTAGGCTGCAGAATGTATCCGAAAAAAGACACAAAATTCTTAATTAACGGCGGAAAACCGCTAGACGGCTGCGGTTATTATTTTGAACCCGATAAAAAATTCGACAGTTATATGAAATAATTGTTTTCCCAAAGAAGGGGAAATATATAATCTGATAATGTCAGGCATTGCCTGACCTACATACTGTATCTCCTTCTATTTTATTTTAAATATTTCTATATATTTTTGTTCTAATCCTAAAAACAATACATTACCATCATTAAGCAACCTCGTAGAATGGTTACTACGTCTATGTTTCATTTTATTATTTAATCTGTATAGTTTATTTTGTTCGGCATCATAAATAAAAATATTGTCATGAACTTTAGGGAAACTAATTCCAGAATATCCTCCGCTTATTAGTATGTTGTTATTACTTAATTGAACAAAATTTGCTCCCATTATACCTGATGTTGTATTATAGTCATTTAAAATCTTTTCTTCATTTTTATTATTAAAATCGTAATATTTGTCTATAGAGTTTAATTTTTTAATATCTCTGTTTTTTACATCATATAGTTCTATATATAGATTTTTATTGATAATATTAGGAAATATTAGTATATTACCTTCGTTATTTTTAAATAAATATGGAGATGATTTAAACTGATGTAATTTTTTTTCAATAATATTGCATTTATTTTCTTTCAAATTGCATATTTCAATATCTAAACTCCCCTCAGAATAATCACCGACAACAAGAATTTCATCTTTGTTTATTGCAATAGCCGAAGGATTTTTTCTTGAAATGTTAAAAAACGGACCTCTTTTTATTTCTTTTGTAGCACCATTAAAAATGGCTGTTTCTCTGTCGGAATATAAAAAGACTCTATTATCTTTCAAAGAAAGCATTTTCGGAACAAATCCAAGAACATCTTTTGTATAACCTATTCTTTGTATTGAAAAATCAGATATATTTAAAATTCCTAAATATGATTTTCCTTCTCCTTCACTTGCCACAAATAACAAATGATTATCATCAAACTTAACGACAGGTGTAATCTCTCTGAATATTTTTTCAGTAACATTTTTTATTTTTTTAGTTTGGTTATTATAAATTTGTATATAAGAATAATTATCTGAATTATTAGCCATAAGAGCTTTATCAATATCTTTTTTATCAATACAGCCTAAAATAATATAATTATCATTATCTTTTTCAATAATATTCGTATGCCTATATATAGAAGATGTCTTGCCTATATTAAAAAAACTATATTGAGGGGTATGATTAAAATAAATTTGTTTTATTTTGTCCGAAAATATAGCAAATATAATTAAAAATAGAATAAATACTATTGAAAAAAATAGCATGTAGGTCAGGCATTGCCTGACAACTTTATTATTAAATTTATTCTTATTTTTATCTTCTTCTACCATAAATTTTTATATTTAAATTTTTTATAAATTAATTATAATTTTCATTTTTTATTCAATCAACTTTTTCTCAAAAATTATTGATGTCAGGCAGTGCCTGACCTACAGACTACCTGACATATAAACAAGTAATTGTCATTCTTAAGATTCTAACGAGTCTCAGAATGACAATTAAAAGAAATAAATTTATAAAAATTCTCGCAAAAAATTTTTTCCTATGTTTTAAAACAAAAAAAGGAGAATACTGTGAGAGTATCATTCAATATTAATAATGTATCTTTTTCAAGAAACGGTTCTGCACGAAAAGCACAACAAACAACATTTTCTGAAAGTGATTTACAAAAACTGTTTGAGCCGTTTGCAATGAATAAAAAGGCGAAAATACCGCCGTTAAACTTAATGAGAGGGATTAACCCTAATAATAACGATGTTTTTGATACATTTAAGAAGATTGATGATGTGGCTTTAAGTATAAATTTCCAAAGAAGTAAAGACTCTTGGAATGATTGTCTTTTAGAAGAAATTGAAGAATTCAACGTTGCAAGGCGAGAATATGAAGCAAACAAAACTCAGCAGAACTATGACCATATGGAAGAAGAAATGGGAGATATTTTCTTCACCACAGCAAGTATTGCAAAAAATTCGGGCATAGATGCAAAAGAAGCCTTTAAAGCAACAAACAGAAAGTTTTTTAACAGAATAAATATCATGGAAAGAATGGTATTAAATCCAGAAAACGGAATGCCGTCGGATTTAAAAGATTGCTTGCCGTATGAACGCAGAGCCTTATGGAATGCGGCTAAAAGAAAATTATACGATGCTCAATCAAGACAATATTTAGCATAAATATAACAGTTGCTGTACTTTATCAAGTATTATATAATTTTCTTAAAAAGGGGATATTATGTTTGATATTGGTATTATAGGAGCAGGGCCTGCCGGATACGTTGCGGCAATAAAGGCTGCCCAAAACGGATTAAAGGTTATAATTTTTGATAAACAGCATATCGGCGGAACATGCCTGAATAAAGGCTGTATCCCGACTAAAACAATTTTACACTCCTGCTCTGTATTTCAAGAGGTTAAAAATTCCGCGAAATACGGTATAATATCCGAAAATACATCCTTTGATTTTGCTAAAATCCAAGAACGACAAAAAAGTATATCCGAAAAAATACGCAAAAATTTAACGGGATTAATAAAAAGCTACGGAATAGAAATAGTTGAAGAAGAAGCATTCATAAAAGATAAAAACACTATAACAGCAAACCATCAAAGTTATGAAGTTAAAAACATAATTATAGCGACAGGCTCAAAACCCAATAAAATAAATTTTAAAGGCAATTATACAGATAATTTTGTTCTGACTTCGGATGATGTTTTAAATCTGACAGAATTGCCATCTTCAATATTAATTGTAGGTTCGGGTGCAATCGGTATAGAATGGGCAAGAATATTTTCAACATTGGGTGTAAAGGTTACCGTTGTTGAAATGATGGAACAATTAATGCCTGCAGCCGATTTTGAAATATCTGAAAGAATTGGAAGATTATTTAAACGCTCAAGAATTGATGTTTATACATCAACTACTATAGAAGAAATTCAAGGTAACAAGGTTACTCTTTCAAACGGTAAAATGATAGAAACGGACAAAATTTTACTTGGTGCAGGCAGATTGCCTGAAATAAATTATGATAACCTGTCCGATAAACTTAAAATTAACAAATTTATTGATGTAGACAACTGTTTTAAAACAAATATTGATAATATATATGCAATAGGAGATGTAAACGGTATTTCTATGCTGGCACACAGTGCAAGCAGACAGGCGGAAAATGTAATAGAATATATCGTAAAAGGTAAATGCCTACCCTTCAATAAAAATTTAGTTCCCGCAGTAATATACGGAACTCCTGAAATTGCATATATTGGTAAAACCGAACAAACCCTAAAAGCTGAAAATGTTGAATATAAGAAATCAAATTTCCCGATAAGTGCATTGGGTAAAGCATATGCGGATGATAAAACAGAAGGCTTCGTAAAAATATTGGCAGATAAAAACGATAAAATACTGGGTGCACACATAATATCCGAAGAAGCAAGTGCTATGATACAACAAATAGCAATTGCAATGGCAAATAATCTATCAACAAAAGATATACAAAAGGTAATATATGCACATCCGACTTATTCGGAAGCACTTTTTGAAAGCATATTAGCACTGGATAATATGGCTGTTCATATTCCTCAAAACAAATAATTATATTATTTTCTGGAAAGATATTCCCGTATTGTTTTCCAGATAATTGTGTAATTTTTGTAACAATAAAGGTGAAAAATTATAATTATTATCCGTAGGAATTATTTTAATGAATGAATTATACCCGTCTTTAGATGCTATAGAAGCAAGAAACTCTTTCTGGTATGCCTTAAACAATACACTTCCTGTTTTAAATTGAATTTCTTCTATTGAATAATTATGTTCATTTATTGCGGCTAATAATAAATACAATAAATTTTCGGATGATGTTTTATATGACCTTGAATAATCCGAACTTGCAGGGGATGCTTTAATAGCGGAAGCAGATGCCGTCGGAATAACATTATCGGCATAGGCTGTCTGCAAAGAAGCCGTAAATAATATTAAGAATAATGCCGTTATTATTTTCCTCATTATATCTCCATCCAAGATTTGCCTGCATAGACATCAATTTTTAGCGGTACTAAGAATGGCTGGTCAAGTTCCATTGCTTTTTGAACTAAAAATTTTACCGTGTCTATTTCAGTATTTACTGTTTCTATCACAAGTTCATCATGCACTTGTATGATTATTTTAGATTTAATTTTATTTTTTGTGAAGTCATCTTGTAACCTAACCATAGCAAGTTTCATTACATCAGCCGCCGTACCTTGTATCGGGGCATTTATTGCAGCACGCTGAGCCGCCTCTTGGATTTTACTGTTTGTACTTAACAATCCCGAGCTTAAATATCTCTTTCTTCCCCACAATGTTTCTACATACCCATGAGCATACGCAAATTTAATGGTTTCATCCATATAGCGTTTAACATCGGGATATGTAGCAAAATATCTGTCTATAAAGTCTTGTGCTTCAAAAGGCGAAATACCAAGACTTGAAGCCAAACCGTATCTTGATTGCCCGTATACAATTCCAAAGTTTACCGTTTTAGCTTTACTTCTCATATCCTTTGTTACTTGTTCTATCGGAACATCAAAAATCTTAGCAGCCGTTTGACTGTGTACATCTTCATCGGAACAAAATGCCTCGATTAAATTATCATCACGGGAAATATGCGCCAATAATCTTAATTCTATTTGAGAATAATCGGCGGAAATAATAACATCATTCGGATTTTCAGCAACAAACGCACCTCTTATTCTGTTTCCTAGTTTCGTTCTTGCCGGAATATTCTGCAAATTAGGATTAGAGGATGAAAGTCTTCCCGTTGTTGTGATTGTTTGGTTAAAACTTGTATGAATTCTGCCGTCTTCAGGGCTTCTTAATTCGGGCAAAGTTTCAACATAAGTACTTTTTAACTTTGCAAGATGCCTTTGTTCTAATATATCTCTTGCTATTTCATGTTCTTCCGCCAATGTTTCCAATACTTTTGCATTTGTTGAAAAACCGGTTTTCGATTTCATTCCCTTTGCTTTTAAATTCAATTTACCGAACAGAATATCGCCAACCTGTTTGGGAGAATTAATATTGAAGGTTTCTCCGGCTTCATCATATATCTTCTTTTCTATAACTTCCAGTTTCTCATTGATTTCGTTCTCAATTTCGCTTAAACAGCTTATATCAATACTTGCTCCGTTTTCTTCCATTATGGCAAGAACTATACATAAAGGAACTTCTATGTTATACAATAAGTCAAGCTCTTTTTCATCAAGGTTTTCCTGCCAGTATTTAGTTAATAACAATGTTGCAAATGCATCATCACAAGCATAAGAAGCAGCTTCTTCAATAGGAACTGTTTCTATTGTCAAAGATGATGAACTGTTTTTGAGTAATTCTTCATATTCGACCATAATATAGTCGAGATAGTCGCTTGCCTGCTGTTTTAGTCCGTGTTTTCTTGAAGAATCCTTTATATAACTTGCAAGCATCGTATCAAAAATAATGCCCTTTAACGACATATTATGATGATTTAGCACGTGGTAATCATATTTGGCATTTTGCAGAGTTTTATAAATTGTTTCATCCGCAAGAACAGGAGCAAGTTTTTTTCGAACCGTTTCCAGCTCCAATTGATTGCCCACCAAATGAAATACGGGAATATAATATGAATTAACCATATCACTTTTAGTATTATCAATTTTTACTCTGCCGTTTTTTGCCTGTATTTGCTCGCAATATGCAATTGAAATACCGACTAAATCGCATTCTAACGGGTTTATTCCTGTTGTTTCAACATCAATAGAGAAGATTGATTGTTTTTTAAGCTCGTTTACGAGTTTATCAAGTTTTTCTTCCGTATCAACAACCGTTTTTTCGTGGTTATATTCTTTATGGGATGAAGAAACAAGCATTTCACTTATACCTAACCCGAGCTGCATTTGTCCGTTTGGTGCAATATTTTCTGTATTTCCCGCACAATCAGGTGCAATTTTTGCTTCAGTTGAAGCTATTTTAAACGGTTTTAACAAATTATCAGAGTTTTTGAGAAAATTATAAAATTGATTTTTCTTAAAAAATTCTATAACCGCGTCGTAGTTTGGCATTTCAAGTTTTGCACAGTCAAAATCAAAATCTATATCAAGATTTTTTTGAATAGTCGCAAGCTCTTTACTAAGAAGAGCAATATCTTTACCCTCTCTTAATTTTTTATTCAAAGCCTTTTCTGTAACATCATCAATATGTTCATATATTTGTTCCAATCTGTCAAAACGGCTTAAAAGTTTGCAGGCTGTTTTTTCTCCAATCCCTTTTATTCCTGGGATATTATCTGAAGTATCACCGCTTAAACCTTTATAATCAATTATTTGATACGGATAAACACCCATTTTATCAAAGACTTTGTACCAATCATATTGTATCAGTTCACCTTTAGAAGGAACTATAACAGTTATAAAACCTTCTCTGTCAACCAATTGAAAAGAGTCTCTGTCACCTGTCAGAATATATGTTTTATGCTGTTTCTGTTTTGCTTTTGTTGCGATAGTCCCGATAACATCATCAGCTTCATAACCTTCTTTTGTATAAATCGGAATATTTAATGCCTGCAATCCTTCAACTATTAAAGCGATTTGACTTCTTAAAGTATCGGGCATACTTTCTCTGTTAGCTTTATAATCAGCAAACATCTCAGTTCTGTATGTATGTCTTGATACATCAAAAGCAACAGCAATTGCATCAGGTTTAATTTCACTGTTTTGAAGCAAATCAAACAATGCTTTAAAAAACCCAAACACAGCCCAGGTCGGCTGATTATCAGAGGTTTTCATAGCTGTTCTTTCAAGTGCAAAGAAATATCTGTAAGCCAGTGCGTGACCGTCAATTAATAAAAAATTCTTATCCTGCATTCCATATCCCAAAATTAACTATGGACTTATTATATAACTTTTTTGTCCAAAGATTAAGTAATTACACAATTATTGTGACAATTCTTCACCGTAATATCGGTTTTATTTTTTTGAATAAAATTCATTTGAAAAAGAACAGTGTTGATTGTAAAATTAAAGAATAGAAAAAAAGAGGGTATTTTTTATGAAATTAATGGAAGGTAAACGAGGAGTCATTTTTGGAGTTTCCAATACTCATGGTATTGCATACGGTATTGCAAAACAATTATTTGAAGCAGGCGCAGAAATTGCATTTACATATGCAGGCGAAGTTATGGAAAAAAGAGTTCGTCCTATAGCAGAATCTATGAATGCAAAAGTAATTATGAATTGCGATGTTACAAAAGAAGAAGAAGTAAAAGCAGTATTTGCAGAATTAGAAAAAGTATACGGTAAAATTGATTTTGTTGTACATGCTGTTGCATTTGCAAACAGAGAAGATTTAACAGGCGATTTCATCAATACTTCAAGAGCAGGATGGGATTTAGCAATGAGCGTAAGTGCTTATTCATTAGTTTCTTTAGCAAGAAACGCACAACCTATTATGAACGAAGGCGGAGCAATGCTTGCATTAACATACCTTGGCGGAGAAAAGGTTGTTGCTAACTACAATATTATGGGTGTTGCAAAAGCTGCACTTGAAGCATCCGCAAGATATCTTGCAGAAAATCTCGGAAAATACGGAGTAAGAGTTAACTGTTTATCTTCAGGTGCTGTTAAGACACTCGCTGCTTCAGGTATTGACGGTTTCGGTAAAATGTTAAAGGCAGCTACTGTTAAAGCTCCGTTAAAGAGAAACGTAACCTTAGATGACGTAGGCAGAACAGGTTTATATCTATTATCAGACCTTTCATCAGGTGTTACAGGTGAAGTTGTTCACGTAGATTGCGGTTGCCACGCTGTATATGCATCAAGAGAAGAAATGGATTTAGTTACAAGATAAAAAATATAAATCTATATAAAAAAGGAGTATCAAATTGATACTCCTTTTTTTAAGAAATACTAAGTGTTTTTTAAAAAATAGCAATTATTTATATTTAAGTTTTTTACAATAAACAAAGTAATATAAGAAAGGATTATAATAATGCTGTCTCTTTCAAACACTAGTCAAGAAATAAAAGAACCCAAATATGCCAATAAAGGATATATTCGAGGTACTTATGTACAATCTTTAGCAATGTTACCGACAAGTCTTGCATCATTAGGCATATTAAACGGAATGAAAAAATTATCTCAACTGACTCCGGCAGATAGCGTTGAAATTAAAAAAGCCGCTCAAGAAGGATTAAAAAGAACCGGCTTATACAAAAAAGGAGTAAGAACATATACTATACAAGAATCTTCGATATTAAACCAATTAAAAGAACAAAGCAAAAACTTATTCAAAAAAGCTATAACAAGAGAACCTGTATCTGAAAGTGTAATTAACAATTATATTGAAAATGCAAAAAATGCTATAAGCTACAACAGAAAAGACGTAAAAGCACTTATGGCAATCAGGGAAGAAATTTTATTATCCCGCAAATCTTTTGCAAAATTTTTATCTAAACAGCCTAAAGATTTCAGAGATACTATTTTATCTATAGGAGCAAAAATCTCAGGATTACAATATAAAGAAGGATCAAATGCAGCATTTCTGCCACATGCAAATAAAATAATTCTTCCTTCTAAATCACTTCAAACAAGTGTATTCCATGAAATGGGACACGCATTAAATGCAAATGGCGGTGTATTGTTAAAGACATTACAAAAAATGCGTCCTATGGCAAAAATTGTTCCGGCTATAGTTTTAACCTTGGCTCTGTTGAATAAACGCAAAACAACTGATGAAAAATTAGAAAATAATTCATTAAAAAACAGAGTTCAAAATGTAAAAGACGGAATAAAGAAGAATGCAGGTATAATTACAGCAGCTTCAATGCTTCCTATGGTTCTTGAAGAAGGAATTGCTTCTATAAGAGGACAAGGTGTTGCAAAAAAACTTATAAAAGAAGGCTTGTTATCTAAAAAACTTTTAAATAAAATCCGATTGACAAACTTAGGAGGCTTCGCAACCTATACTCTTGGAATGGTAGGAGCAGCATTTGCAACAAAAATTGCAATCGATGTAAAAGACAAAATTCAAGCAAATTATGAACAAAAGAAATTAGCTAAATTTCAAGCAAAACAGGCAAAATTAGAAGCTAAAAACAAATAAATTTTCAGGCATATATAAAAGAGTGCAATCAAGCACTCTTTTTTTTTATACAAATTAATTTAATGTTTACAATAACTTGTAATAGCAGTCTTATTTATATAAAATAACTTTGAAATGATTGAAACAACAAAAGGAAATATTAAACTTTTAGATTGCACTCTTCGTGACGGCGGTTCTGTTAACGGCTGGGATTTCGGCAATGATAATATTGTAAATATTTTGCAAATATTAAATGATTCTAATATAGATATCGCAGAAATCGGATTTTTACAAAACGGTTATAATAATTCTGAAAATTTATCAATTTCAGATAATACAAACCATTTTGACAGAATTTTAGAAAAAATCAAAAATAAAACATTAAAAACAGTTGCAATGATTAATCTCGGGAAATTTGATATAAACAAACTACCAAATAAAAATAATACATTGATTGACGGTATCCGTTTAATGTTTAAAAAACAAGACTTAATCGCTGCTATTAATTGTTCTCAAATTATAAAAGAGAAAGGATACAGTTTAAGTTTAAACCCCGTATCAGTTACAACATATAATGATGATGATATAAAAAGATTATGTGAAGAAACAAACAGCCTTAATCCTGATATCTTATATATTATCGATACCTATGGACTTATGGATAATATGCAGACATTAGATTATTTCAATAAATTCAATTGTTTACTAAAAAAAGATATTGAAATCGGTTATCATGCACATAATAATCTTCAAATGGCATTTTCAAATTCAATTGAAATAATAGAGAACAGGGAAAGCAGAAATATAGTTGTTGACAGTTCTTTATACGGAATGGGTAAACGCGCAGGGAATACACATACTGAGCTTCTTTCATATTACTTAAACAGAAATCATATAAACAAATACAATATTGATTTAATAACTACAGCTATTGAAAAAATTATATTACCTATGCATAAGCATTTTGAATGGGGGTATTCTCTTGTTCATTATATCGCAGCTATAAACGGATGTCATTCTGATTATGTAAGTTATTTATATAAAGAAAAGCATATAAATTTTAATAAAATTGATAAAATCTTAAAAAATATACCGGACGAAAACAAGTTAACATTTAACTTACAATGTATAGAAAACATATATGCGGAGAAATAATATGGAGCAAAATATATATATAACAAAAAGAAATAACATTTTAGGAAATAAAATAGTTTCTAATTTCAGAAAAAGGTTTTTTGATGCATATTATGTTCAAAACAGAACTGAAGCACTAAAAAAAGCTATAGAGCTAATACCAATGACTGATACTGTGTCTTGGGGAGGTTCTGTTTCGGTAAAAGATTCCGGTCTTATTGATTATGTATTAAATAATAACTATAAAGTAATAAACAGAGATACTGCAAAAACAAAAGAAGAAAAATTTTCTTTACTCAGACAAGCATTATTATGCGACACATATATTATGGGTACTAACGCAATTACTGAAGACGGCGAACTTATTAATGTTGACTGTATCGGTAACAGAATAGGCGCATTAATGTTCGGGCCCAAAAGTGTTATTGTTATTGTCGGGATGAATAAAGTATGTAAAAACATAGAAGAAGCAGTAAAACGTGCAAGAAATACGGCAGCACCCATTAATATGCAAAGAATTGCCGAGAACAGTGAACGAATGACTCCATGCTGTAAGACAGGAGAATGTCATAATTGCGTATCTAAAGATTCAATATGTTCTCATATTGTAATTACAAGACTATGCAACCCTGAAAATAGGATAAAAATAATCCTCGTAGGAGAGCCTTTAGGTTTTTAAAAGATTATTACATTTAGTAATTGATAGTATAATGTCGAGCCAAATACTTATTTCTGGCTTGGGCAGCTTCTGAAGATAAAATTAACAATTCGGAGCTTGGCATCAAGTTATATTCTGATTTTGCGAGGCAATTTTGTATAAAGTAATCCATTGAAGGATCGACTGCTCTAAAGCCAAGTTTATAATAAAAAGGAATAGGACTTTCATTATTTCTGTATTCTGACAAACTATATGCATATCCTTTTTCGGCAGTTAGCCATAATGCACCGTTTTTCCCTCTTCGTTTACTTTCATCTATAGCAACATTTATAAGTGATGAACCGATACCGGCATATTTATCACCCCTAATTGTTCTTAAATGTTTAACTTCCGGAAAGATGTCATCGGGTTCGGTTATTACAAATCTATCTTCAGGGAATAAAGACTCACATTGCAAATCCATAAAACCAACCAGTTCATTATCAGCAAATAATTGATATGAATAATCCGAATCACCATAAGTTTCCCGTTTTAATGTGGCCTTTACAGGATTATTTGTCTTTCTGTCAGTTATTACAACTTCACCGACTTTTTTAAATTTACCAAATGAGGGAAGAAAGTTTGCTTTAATATTTTCGGACGGAATTTTATTTAAAGGATTATTTTTATTTTGGCATGGCAAATTCCCTGACTTAGCAGGAGCATTATATTTCGGACTATATATGCTAATTGCATTATTAATTTTATGAATTTGCATCTTTCCACCCGAATATATAAAACCCGTCAAGAAAAAAATTGCTTTAATCAGTGGTAAAGTATAAAACTGCTATAATTTTCTTAATATAAATGTTATAATAGAATTCGATTGAATTATGAAAGACTTTCATTTTACAAGACAAACAAAAATAATTTTTTTAGAATTATTACTGGTTGCGTTAATTATAACAGTAATTGCATCATTTGCCGTCAATAATATTCAAAATAAAATGGACAAATCATATGCGAATTTCGCACAATTAATTTCTACTGCAATAGCTGCTCAAACCTCGGATTTAGATAACTTTCATTATGACCATCAACAAACAATCCTTGCTCAAAAACTTGAGCCTTTTATTAAAAAGAACAATGATATTTCCTATATTGAATATAAAGATAAAAGCAATAATACTATATATTCTTCAAAGAAAAATAATCGTGAAGCGGATGAGGATACGGTTATAAGTGTATCTTCACCGGTTATACATGAAAATAAAATTAACGGATATATAACTGTTGGAATGACAGGAGAAGGCTTAAAACCGATTTCCATTGCATCAAAAAAATCACTATTGAGTATTTTCATATTCATTTGGCTGACTTTCGCAGGTATTTTGCTTATGAATATGTTTTTTATGTCAAAAGAACTAAAAAAGCTTTATGAGGGTTTAAAACAACTGGCAATAGGTCGTTTTGGTTATAAAGTCGAATCTGAGAATATGGTAGAATTATCTGCCGCATTTAATAATATGTCCAATATTCTTTCAAAATATGAAGAACAAAATATAGAGCAAATGACTCTTGAAAAGAATAAGCTTGAAGCTGTATTAATGAGCATTATCAACGGTGTTATTGTTTGTGATAACTATGATACTGTTGTTCTTGCAAATAATGCAGCCCTTAAAATGTTAGACATTGAGGAAAATAAAATTTTATATAAGAAAATTCAAGACTATATTGACTCACACGGTCAAAAATGTTTTATGGAGAAGATAGAAGAATTTAAAGATACACCGTTAAATATAATTGAACAAAAACCTATAGAATTTAACATTGAAGCAGGAAAATTGACAATAAAAGCTATGATTTCCCCAATGTTCTCAAAGCAGAAGGACTATGTCGGTTATATAATCGTATTATTGGATATTACAAGAGAAACCGAAGTTAATAAATTAAAAAATACTTTTATTTCAAATGTTTCACACGAATTAAGGACTCCCGTTACAGTATTAAGAACATATATAGATACTCTATGTAATAACGGCGACGATTTTGATGAAGCCACAAAAAAAGAATTTATGCAAACCATTGATACGGAAGCAAAACGCTTGCATTCCCTGGTTAATGATATTCTTGATTTTTCAAGATTGGAATCGGGAAATGTTCAGTTAAAGAAAGAGTTTTCAAATATTGTTGAACTTCTTGAACAAAATATTAATTCAATAAAAATCCTTGCAAGCGAAAAAGATATTTCTATAGATTTTATAAAAGAAAATGATATACCTGCCGTTCCTATAAACGTTGAAAGTATAGACAGAGTTATAAGAAATTTACTTTCCAATGCTATTAAATATTCTGAAAACGGGAAACCGATTACAGTCACAGTAAAAAGCGATAATGATTTTGTTGAGTTTTCGGTTAAAGATAACGGTATAGGTATAGCTAAAGAGCATTTAGAAAAAATATTTGACCGTTTTTATCGTGTTGAGAATGCAACACATACTGTAAAAGGAACAGGATTAGGACTTCATCTCGTTAAAATGACAATAGAAAAACATCATCACGGAACAATAACAGTAACAAGTGAAGAAGGGAAAGGCTCAACTTTCACGGTAAAACTTCCTTTAAATATTGATGAAAGTGAATTAGTATAAAAAAAGAGAGCAAGAATTCCCGCTCTCTTTTAATATTATAAGTTTTGTTTACATAGCACCTTTAACAATTTGAGCAAAGCTGTCAGCTGTTAAGCTTGCACCGCCTACTAATGCACCGTCAATATCGGATTGTGCCATTTGTTCTTTAATTGTTGCAGGTTTAACACTACCGCCGTATAAAATACGAATAGCATCAGCTGTATTAGCATCATATAAACCTTTAACAACATTTCTTATCATACTGATAACTCTGTTTGCTTCAACAGAATCACAAGTTTTACCTGTACCTATAGCCCAAATCGGTTCATAAGCAATAATTGATTTTGCTACATCTGCAGCACTTATACCTCTTAATGCTTTTGTAATTTGTGATGCGATATGATAATCAGTAACACCTGCTTCTCTTTGTTCTAAAGATTCACCGCAGCATATAATAGGAACTAATCCTTCGGCTAAAATTTTAACGGCTTTTTTATTAACCATTTCATCTGTTTCACCGAAGTATTCTCTTCTTTCACTGTGACCGATTATAATATATTCACAGCCGGCATCTTTTAACATTTCTACTGAACATTCCCCTGTAAATGCACCTTTTGTTTCAAAATAGCAGTTTTGAGCAGCTAATCTTACTTTTCCGCATCCGCAATCCTTTAATGCTTTATTTGCAGCATATAATGCCGTAAATGTAGGAGCAATAACAACTTCAGGAAGTGCTGCTTTATCTTCAGCTCTTAATTCCTGCATAATTCCGTTTGTTAAATCTGCCGCTTCTTGCTGTAAATTATGCATTTTCCAGTTTCCGGCAATAACAGGTCTTCTTGACATAGTTCTACCTTTCTTTCATCTGTAACTAACATGAAAATATTAGTTAAAACAAAAACTTTTATCAAGATTATTCGCTATACCCTTTATCCAATGTGTTTTGAGCTGACGGGCGAATTGAATATCCCAAATAGTTCTCTTTGCAATAATCATCAATAAATTTAATAATGTCATAATAATGTTTCGGAACATCAAATCTTACACCCGGAGTCATAAATGTATCATTGTAGTCAATATCAATAACTATATGTAGTCCGCCGATTTCTTTTGCGATATCCAAGAATTTTTTAACTTCTTCAATATTATCATTTTGATTGTGCAAAATAATATATTTATATTGCATTTGCACTTTTGAATTATTTCTGAGTTTTCTTATATTTTCTATTACCGCATCAAAAGCATCAACATTTTTAATTCTTTGGAAAGTTTCTCTTGAACCGGCATCAACGGATACGGTAACAATATCATTTTCGCCTAATGTTTCTAATTCGGGAAGATATTGAATCATATTTGAAAGAACAACATATTCTTTTACTTTATGATTTTTAAATTCTTGCATCAATAAAGGAAATTCCTTCAATACAGATACATTACCGCCCTGAAACTCAACTTTTAGCTGTTGAGAATTGATATAGTTATTTTTATATAAGCTCTTAATTATAGGTAAAAGTTCATAATTCTGAGTTGTATTTGGGAATAATTTCTTTTGAGCGCAATATGTACAATTGCAATCACATTGTTTAAAATGGTCTATTATAATGTGAGAAATTTTATTTTTATTAAATAATTTAAATAAAGACAATATTTGAGATTTCATTGTTATTTCTTTATAATCAGTGCAGCCTATACAGCCTTTTGGAAGTTCTCCGTTCTTCAATGACTTTATATAATCATCTCTTTTAGAAATAACTTCTTTCATATCAAATTTATTAAAATCTTCTACTTTTATACCGATTCCTTCTGTACAACTACAGCAATATTTAACTCCATCCGGTAAAAAATGTAATGTATTTTCCAATTTTTCACAATAATATGATTTTTCCATAATTTATCCTTTCAAACTTCAAATTTATTATATCACGTATTATTAATTTTTTATTTTGAGTTATAATTTCATAATGGAGAAGGGAATTAATATGTATAATCCAAAATCACAAAAAGCCGAAGAATTTATAAACAATGAAGAAATATTGGCAACAATCAAATATGCAGAGGAAAACACTAATAACAAAGAATTAATAAACAATATACTTAAAAAAGCAGAAAAGAAAAAAGGTTTAACACATAGAGAAGCCTCTGTTTTATTGGAATGTAAAGATGAAGAAATAAATAAAAAAATATTTCATCTTGCCAAACAAATAAAACAAGACTTTTACGGGAACAGAATAGTTCTTTTTGCACCATTATATCTTTCAAACTATTGTATAAACGGCTGTACATATTGCCCGTATCATGCAAAAAATAAGCATATTCCGAGAAAAAAAATGTCTCAGGAAGAAATAAGAAACGAAGTTATAGCTCTTCAAGACATGGGACATAAACGCTTAGCTATTGAATCTGGTGAAGATCCTGTTAATAACCCGATAGAATATATTTTAGAATCAATAAAAACTATATATTCCATAAAACATAAAAACGGTGCGATAAGACGTGTAAATGTTAATATAGCGGCAACTACGGTTGAAAATTACAAAAAACTTCACGAGGCAAAAATAGGCACTTATATTTTATTCCAAGAAACCTATAATAAAGAAAGTTATGAAACACTTCACCCGACAGGGCCGAAACATGATTATGCATACCATACGGAAGCTATGGACAGAGCAATGCAAGGCGGCATAGATGACGTAGGTTTGGGAGTATTATTCGGACTTGAAACATACAAATATGAATTTCCTGCTCTACTAATGCACGCAGAACATTTAGAAGCCGTATACGGGGTAGGTCCGCACACAATAAGTGTTCCCAGAATACGTAAAGCAGATGATATTGATCCTAATGCATTTAAAAATTCATTAGATGATGAAACATTTAAAAAGATTGTTGCAGTTTTAAGGATTGCAGTTCCCTATACCGGAATGATTATTTCAACACGAGAAAGCAAGGAATGCCGAAAAGATTTGCTTGAACTCGGTATTTCACAAATATCCGGAGGTTCAAAAACAAGCGTAGGAGGATACTACAAACCCGAAAAAGAGGAAGAAAATTCCAGTCAATTTGAAGTTAATGATAACAGAACACTTGATGAAGTTGTTAATTGGCTTATGGAACTTGGGTATGTTCCGAGTTTTTGTACAGCTTGTTATGGCAGCGGAAGAACAGGTGAAAGATTTATGGAAGTTTGTAAAAGCCAGCAAATTCATAATTTCTGCCATCCGAATGCCATTATGACTTTACAGGAATATTTATACGATTATGCTTCAGAAAAAACAAAACAAACAGGGAATAGGATTATTTCATCTGAAATAAATTCTATAGAAGATGAAATCATTAAAGCAAAAGTATTGGAGAACTTAAATAAAATCCAACAAGGTCAAAGAGATTTTAAGTTTTAAAGATTTAATTTTTCAACGATTTTCGGAATTAGCATATCCCATACTTTTGCAGACGGATGATACCCGTCTTTAGCAGTATCTTCAGAAGAATATTTAAATTTTCTTCCTATTAATTCTTCTGTATCAAGAATTATGAACCCTTCTGATTTTAATATTTCCCACATTTCAGGTAATTCATATAGATTATTCTCATCATTTTCTGTTTGATACCTAAGGATTACAAATTTTATATCCGGATACTTTTCCTTCAATAATTTACGGCTTTCTAATAATATACTATTTATTAGTTTAAAATTTTCATCCTGTAATTTTATTTTATTTTTATTTTTTTTAATATCGAAATCATAATATATACTTTTCAAAATAAAGGTTCTTCCCAAAAAAGAAAACGGGAGAGGGGAGTGTTCTATCTTATTATTTTTCAGTTTATATTTTAAATATAAATCGTTTGTATCTGTGGGATGGGGGAAAACATTTGAATTTGCACGTTGAATATGACTTGGAATATATGTATAAATAGCATATTCCGGTTGAATTTTCGGTAATACTCCGATATTAAAAATATCTTTCTTCAATAAATGAAGCATATGCTGTGGTCCTGACGCAACAATCGCCAAATTATAAGCTCTTCTTTTAGTATATTCTTGGAGTTTATAATCAAAAGCCTCATAGTCTTTTAATTCTGTACCATAAGTATAAGAGCAGCCAAATAATACTATATCTTTGCCCTTTTGTAATTTTTCCCGACGTTGAAAATTTTTACTGTTTATATTGTTAAAAGATATAGTTTTTTTGTTTATATGATTATTAATTCCTCTATCCGTATATAATTCATCTTCACTTGTATAAAAACCAAAATAACTTCTGTGAGGATTATTTCTTATAAATTCATCCTCAATTAAACATTTATTGTAAATAGCAAAATCAAAAATAAATAATATTAAAAATAAAAATAGTAAATTAATAAATATAACAAATATTTTTTTTCGAAAACTCATAAATGAATTATAAATTGAAACAAAATATAA
Source organism: Candidatus Gastranaerophilales bacterium (assembly GCA_016282705.1). Taxonomy (GTDB): domain Bacteria; phylum Cyanobacteriota; class Vampirovibrionia; order Gastranaerophilales; family Gastranaerophilaceae; genus Avigastranaerophilus. Next base: position 31,066 of record JAEELO010000011.1, read on the forward strand.
AACAACTAATTCATTGCAATAAAACTCATTTACTAATAGAATATACTTATAGATATACGATTGGAGTTAAAATGAGCGAAGATAAAATAATTGTAACTATATCGGGCAAAGACGGTATTGGTATTGTTGCAGAGATATCAACTCTTCTCGCAAAATATGAAGTAAATATTGAAGATATAAGGCAGACCATTATGCAAGGCTGTTTTATGATGTTTTTACTTGCGGATATAAGTAAATCAAAATATTCTTTTAAAGAAATAAAAGAGGCATTAACAGAATCAGGGAAGAAACTTGGTATGGAAATATGGACACAAAAGAAAGAAATATTTGACAAAATGCATACTATTTGAGAAACCCAAACACTAAAAGGATTATAAAATGTCATTTTTTAACGAAAAATCAATAATAGAAACAATAAATATGATAAAAGTCCACAATTTGGACATAAGAACAGTTACTTTAGCCTTAAGCCTTCGTGATTGCTGCGGGGAAGATGTTAAAGAAGTCGGAGATAAAGTCTACAACAAAATTATTAAATATGCTAAAAATTTATATCAATATGCATCAGAAATAGAAGATGAATATTCAATTCCCATTATAAATAAAAGAATTGCTGTTACTCCTATATCATTAATCGGAGAATCCTGTAAAAATCCTGATTACGTTTATCTTGCAAAGATATTAGATAAAGCAGCAAAAGAAGTTAATGTTAACTTTATAGGCGGTTTTTCGGCACTTGTAGAAAAGGGATGTACTAAAGGTGATACCGCACTAATTGAAAGCATTCCTGAAGCTTTGCAACAAACTGAAAGAGTATGTTCATCAATTAATCTTGCTTCTACAAAAGCAGGAATTAATATGGATGCAGTTAAGGAAATGGGAAAAATTATTAAGAAAACAGCTATTCTTACAAAAGAAAAAGACGGAATAGGTGCAGCAAAACTCGTCTGTTTTTGCAATGTTCCGGGTGATAACCCTTTTATGGCAGGAGCTTTCCACGGATACGGCGAACCCGAATGTGCATTAAATATAGGAGTTTCAGGACCGGGTGTAGTTCGTGCAGCCGTTGAAAATTTACCGAAAAATGCTGATTTTGGTGAACTTGCAAATAAAATAAAACAAATTGCATTTAAAATAACCTCAACAGGAGAGCTTGTAGGCAGAAGAATGGCGGAGAAAATGAATATTCCGTTTGGAATTATTGACCTTTCATTAGCGCCGACACCTGCTCTTGGTGATTCTGTTGCAGGTATATTTCAAGCAATGGGACTTGAGCACGCAGGTGCCCACGGCACAACCGCAGCTTTAGCAATGCTTAATGATGCCGTTAAAAAAGGTGGTATTATGGCAAGCTCGTATGTCGGAGGACTATCAGGAGCATTTATTCCTGTAAGTGAAGATGCAGGTATGATTGAAGCTGCCCGAAAAGGTGTTTTGACCTTTGATAAACTTGAAGCTATGACTTGTGTATGTTCAGTTGGGCTTGATATGATTGCAATTCCCGGAGACACACCCGAGTCAACCATTTCAGGTATGATTGCTGATGAAATGGCTATCGGCATGATTAATAAAAAAACTACAGCCGTAAGAATTATACCGGTTCCGAACAAAACCGTCGGAGATTATGCTGTATATGGCGGACTATTGGGAGAAGCACCAATAATGAACATAAATAAACTTTCATCTGAAATGTTTGTAAATCGCGGAGGAAGAATTCCCGCACCAATTCACAGTTTAAACAATTAAGGAGATATTTTTGTTTTATTTCGGACTTGCAAAAATAAGAAGATATTTTATATTTCATTCTGTTTTTAATAAAGGAATTAACAGAGAAAATCTTGGTGAATATCCAAAATCATTAAGCTTTCTGTTTTTGGCACTTTCTTTAATGCCAAATTCAATAAGAACGTATAAAGCAATTGCAAGAGTAAACAGAAAAAATAAAACATATTTAAACGGTATTGATTTTTGTAATAAAGCAATTGCAAGATTTCCTAAAAACAGCGAATTATACGCAATAAGAGCAGATATTCAAAGAAAAATGAAAGACTATAATGAAGCAGAAAAGTCATATACAAGAGCAATTGATGAAGACGGAAGTATAGCCGATTATTTTATAAAACGTGCAGAACTTAAATTATTAAAAGAAGACATACAAGGTGCTATCAATGATTATACCGGAGCAATAAATATAAATAAAAGCTACAGTGTTTTATATGAAAATCGTGCTTTTCTTCATTTCATCAAAAAAAATTACGAAAGTTCAATTGATGACTACAAAAAAGCTATTGAATTAAATCCGAAAAAAGCACATTTATATTATATGCTCGGCGCATCAGAGAAACTGAACGGCGATACAAATGCGGATATTAATTTTGAAAAAGCAAATAAGCTTGGATTAAATTAAACATATATTATCTGTCAGCATTATATGCTGACAAATTCTATTTTGATTTAATTCTTAGTTTTATGTTGTCATTACAAGCGATAGTGCGGCAATCCGTTTGATGATTACTTATAATGTTTATTTTATACAAAAGTAACCATAATATTATTTACGACTTAAAAATTATTACATAGCTAGCAAATAAAAGTATTTTTGAGCTTTGTTTAGGTTATGAAAATATATTCAATAAATAATATAAGTTTTACTTCCAAAAAACCGGAAATCAGAAAAGCTGATGATATACAAAGACGGGCGAAATTAGAATTCCCGTCTCTCAGTTCATCTTATGTCAATGATTTTTATATCAGCACGGGGAGAAACAGCAGAATTACAAAGAGAAGAACGAACCTTTATGAACATTTACGCAGTTTAATTGAAAAAGTTAGGAAATATCCTGTTAATAAATTAACACCGAGAAAAGAATATGTCCCATATATAGAGAATTTAAACGGTGTAAAAAAATATAAAGCCGGAAATTGTATGGAAAGTGCAATGGCAGCTATGTCAGCACTATATGCTAACGGTTATAAAAACACAAAATTAGGAAGTCTTGTGTATAAAGCTGATTTTCTGGATAAAAAAACCGGTGAAGTTTTATTCTCGGATTCAATTTCTTTAGACCATTCTTTTGCAGTTACTGATATGAATTCAGGTAAAAACAGAAATATTGTAGTAGACCCTTGGCTTGGTTTTGCCGATACAAAAGGAGGAGCAATATCACGATATAAAGGACTAAGAGACGAGAGATATCTTAATAATGCCATAAGCATCTTGGCAAAACCTTTATATTCAGGCTATAAAATGCATATTGATGATATAAAAGAAGAATATAACATAAGAGCAAAAATAGAAATACAAGAAGAAGATTTTTTAAGCAAACAAGATATTGAAAATATAGCAACTCAAACAAAAATCCATTTCCCGAATTTGATTTTATAAATATATTGCCAAGTAAATATCTTTCCTGTTAAAATGTATAACAAAAAACCGAAACATATTACAGGAGAATAATTATGAGACTAGGAATTTTAGGATACGGAAACCTTGGAAGAGGTGTAGAAAATGCCGTCAGACAAAATTCAGATGTAGAATTAGTTGTTGTTTTTACAAGAAGAGACCCAAAAACATTAAAAATAAATTCAAATGCACAAGTTGTACATATATCGGAAATAGAAAAATGGACAGATAAAATTGATGTATTAATTTTGTGCGGAGGCAGTGCTACAGATCTTCCCGAACAAACTCCCAAATATGCAAAATTATTCAATGTAGTTGACAGTTTTGATACCCATGCCAGAATCCCCGAACATTTTAATAATGTAGATAAATCTGCAAAAGAAGGCGGAAAAATCGGAATCATATCGGTAGGCTGGGACCCGGGTTTATTTTCTCTGAACAGAATGTATGCTAATGCAATTTTACCTGAAGGGAAAGACTATACATTCTGGGGAAAAGGTGTAAGCCAAGGACATTCGGATGCAATAAGAAGAATAGAGGGTGTACTTGATGCAAAACAATATACAATACCGGTAGAAAGTGCTTTAAACGCAGTTAAAAATTGCGAAAAACCCGAACTTACGACAAGAGAAAAACACACAAGAGAATGCTTTGTAGTATTAAAAGAAGGCGCAGACCCAGTAAAAGTTGAACAGGCAATTAAAACAATGCCAAATTACTTCTCAGACTATGATACTACCGTACATTTTATATCTCTTGAAGAATTAAAGAAAAATCATTCCGGAATACCTCATGGAGGATGTGTAATCAGAACAGGTAAAACAGGTGCAAATAAAGAAAATAATCACGTTATAGAATACAATTTAAAACTTGATTCTAATCCTGAATTTACATCAAGTGTTCTTATCGCATATGCGAGAGCAGCATACAGACTAAATAAAGAAGGACATTCAGGCGCCAAAACGGTATTTGATATAGCACCTTGTTATTTAAGTCCAAAATCAGGTGAAGAATTAAGAAAAACAATGCTTTAAAACTATTTAATAAAAGCTTCCTATAAAAGGAAGCTTTTTTATTCAAAATTTACTATGACTATTTCAGGTCTGCAATTAAATCTTACAGGAAGAATACTTGTTCCTATTCCGGAAGTAACAATCATTTTTTTATTATTTTCGTTTATAAATCCGTACGTTAATCTGTTTCCGTACATTGAAGGAGTTATTAATGCACCTGTAAAAGGAAGTCTGACCTGCCCTCCGTGTGTATGACCTGCAAGTATAAGATTAACATTATCAGGAACATCAAAAAACATATCGGGATTATGAGTTAACAATATTACAGGATTTTTTGCTTTTGAAAGAGCTTTTATTATATCCGGTTTTCCTGTCTGCAAATCTTCTATTCCTGCAATATAAACTCTTTTTCCGTTTATATCAACAGTTACCGTTTCATTGGTTAATATATTAATCGAATACTTTTTTAATGCCGAAATTATACTTCCATGCCCAACCCAAGAATCATGATTTCCCATTACGGTATAATAACCGTATTTTGATTTTATTTTAGAAATATCTTCCGCAATTATATCCACAGGTAAAGTAGATTTAAGACTATGCCCCGCTACATAATCACCTGTTGAAAGGACAATATCCGCATTCTGCTTATTTATTAACCTAATCGTCTTTTCTAATCTATTTTTTTGATAAGTTTTAATATGATAGTCAGAAACAAATAAAATTTTTATTCCTTTTAATTGTTCATCTTTAATTGTATATTTTTTAACAATTAAAATATTCGGCTCTATAAAAAAAGTATACAGTCCAAAAAATAAAAATATAAATATAAAAGAAAATAGAATATATTTAATCATAATTAGATTTTAGTATAAATAAAATTTTTAACTAGTTTTCAGATACCGAGAAATTATTAGTTATTGTATAAATATATTCAATAATCTGAGAAAAATATTCTAATGAAGAAGCACCGTTTAAAATAATATCAGAACTATCCTTTTTCGGAATAATATATTTTTTTGAAGCTTCTCTGACATATGCAAGCTGTTTTCTTGCATTTTCTTCATTTTGATTTCTTGAAGTTTGTGCTCTATATATAAACCATTTTTCTTGTATTTTAGGATCAATATCTATATATAATTTAATATCAAACAAGTCCGCAACTTTGCCGTACATTGTTGCCATACCTTCAACGATTATTATTTTTTGCGCTTTTTTAGGTATTGCCCTCGGAATAACAACACCGGTTCCATTAACAAGGTATTGCGGGATTTTAACATCTTTTCCTTGTGAAAGATTAAGTAAATCTATATATAACTGCTCCATATCAAAATTATCAGGAGAATCAACATCATATCCTGATGCAAGAAGTTTATCAAAAGAACCGTATTTACTAATAAGCGCTGATATATCTTTAAAATAATTATCAGCACTTAAAATTTCTATAGGCATATTTAATCGTTCAGTAGCTTTTTTAATTGTATTGCATATTGTTGTTTTACCGCTTGCAGACTCTCCGCTTATTCCGATTAAAAAATGTTTTTCGGGATTATTAACCAGTCTTTTTGTAAACTTCGGAATAAAAGAAGAATTAATCGACTTAAATATCGGTGTTTCGTGAGTTTTATCATATTCAAGAATTTGTTTAAACTTTGAATACAAATAAATAGCCATAAATTCCCGACCTGACTTTGTTGAGAAATCAGGTTTCTTTATTTTTTTATTATGATTTAGTTCTTTTTCTAATAGGGAATTCATATTTGGTACAAGTCTCCAAAAAATTTTTTTTGCCAATATATAATAAAAATTGTTTGGATAAATATACTGACATGGTTATTTTACATTAAACGAACAGGCAGTCAAATATATAAGTACAAAGTAGAATGAAAAATGTTACATTATCCTTCAAAATATAGATAATTGGCTATTTCTAATAAAAGAAGGAATTTAATATGAAATTTTTTATTTCACTTATACCTATCTGTCTGTTTATTTTGAAATTTGCACAAGCGGGGTTATGTTCTTGTTATACAGGATTCGCCTGTTCAATTGATAGACTTGAAAAAGAACAGCAAAAACAAACAGATAACATTATTGAAGCAATAAACAATCTGTTCAAAAAAGAAATAAATGAAAAAATATTTTTTTCAAAAGCAGATGAAAAAACAGAATACAAAGATTTATTTATATATAAATATTATATTTTATTCTGATTTATGCCATTCTGTTAAATTTAATACCTGATTTATTGAGTGTATCTTCAAACAAAGGCGCACAACAAGAATTTATATTGACATGTGTACCTGTATTATCCTTATAAATATAATTTGGCTCATTAGGATTTTGAAGATTTACTCCGAATCTTCCGGCAAGAAACCCGATATTTAAATAATCGGTATTTGTTAAAGGTGTATTGTCGGCCTTTTTTTCTTCTGTTTTTACTAAGTATTGATATCTTACAGGTGATATGCAGTTAATCATAATTTTCTCCTTACTATCATTCTACTACAAATATAGAAATCTCATACATAAGTATGAAATTTTGTAAAAAACATTAAAGTTTAAGTTATAATATGCCGATAGAGGGTGTATAAGATTTTGCATAAAATCTTAATATAAAATATAATAATGGTGGTAGTTTAATATTCGGAATATAGTCTAAGCAACGGATAAGGATTATAAATGGCTGAGGATAAAAAAGAGAATAAAAATGTTTCTGTCTTTGCAAGAAGTGAAATGTCTTTAGAGTCAGACCCGTTAGAAGAAATTTTTGCATTGAATTTAGGAGACTTTATATCAGAACACTTGATATCGGATGAACTTGTTCAAAAAATAAGCAGAACAAATGTTGATAAACTCCAAAGTATAAAAAACCAATTAAAAGAGTTGATTTCAATATACTCAATTGATAACACTCTTAAAATTCTCGGTTTTAGCAGTAAAGAAGATTATGTAATATATAATTCAATAGCAAAAACTATTAAACAAATGCTTGAAATTGATGCTTGTCAGGTCTTTTTATCAAAAGAATATGCAATGGGTTTAAATAATACGGAACATGATTTAATTCTTGTCGGCTCATCTCAAATATTAAAAAAGGATATTTATGATGCAAAAATCGGCTATTGTTTGAGCGATAACAGTTTTGTTTCACAATCATACAATGAAAGAAAACTGATTGAATTGTTTGATTGCAATACAAATAAAGATTTTAAACCTATATCATTTTTAGGCGAAGAAAAAGTAAAATATTATCTTGCCGTTCCAATGTATAACAACATGGAAAAAGTAGGTGTAATTGTAGTTGAAAATTATAAAAATAAAAAACTTTCAGAAGAGTTCATTGAATTATTAACCGTAACAGCAAGATTATTTGCAACTTCAATGAGTCTTGAGAAATTAACGGAAGAAACTGAAGCGTTAATAAAAGAAAAAGACGTAACTGTATTACAACTTCAAAATAAAAGAGCTGAATTAACGGCATTAATTGGTGATTTAAGCGGTGAACAGCAGTGGTTTGTAGAAAATCTTGCACAAGCAGTTGATGCAAAAAGCAGCTTCAAAAATAACTATTCCCACGAAGTTGCAGATTTAGCAAGAGAAATTTCAACAACTATTGGTCTAAATGAAAAAACAAAAGATTTAATATATTATGCAGCTCTATTGAGAAATATAGGTAAAATTACTTTGCCTGAAGAACTGTTTAATAAAAAAGAAAAATTATCCGCTGAAGATTGGGAAAAATTGCAAAATCATCCTAATGTCGGTGTAAGTATATTAATGAGCATTAATTTCTTATCAGAAGTTGTTCCTTATATTAATTATCATAAAGAACGCTGGGACGGAAAAGGTGAACCTGAAGGATTAAAGGGACAAAGCATTCCGTTAGGCTCCAGAATTATTGCAATTGCAGATGCATATAGCGCAATTACAACAGAAAGAAAATACAGAAAAGCTCATTCCAATAAGGAAGCATTAGAAATATTAAAATCCGAATCCGGTTCTAAATGGGATCCTGAATTAATTAACGTTATTGTTAAAATAAAAGAATAGCTTTGTATTAAAATTAACTCATTCTGGAAAATACTTCAACATCTAATGAGTCCATAGTATTTGCGAGAAAATATGCACTTGATGCTATCATAGAAGCATTATCCGTACAATATTTCATCTCCGGAGCATAAATATTATAACCTTGCTCTCTTAATGCAAAAAATTTCTTTCTTATTTCAGAGTTTGCAGCAACTCCTCCTGCCAAAACTATTGTATTTGCATTGATATTATCTGCTGCTTTTTTCGTCTTTTTATACAGAACGGATGTAACATTTTCCTGAAAACTTGCAGCGATATCAGCTATCGGTAATATTTCATTTTCTTTTTTTAATTTCTGAATTAATTGAAGAGATGCTGTTTTTAAACCCGAGAAGCTAAAATCATATTCATTTTGAAGTTTTGCTTCAGGAAGTTTATATACAGGTTTTCCTGTTTGTGCAAGTTTATCAAGGTTTACACCACCCGGATATGGCAGACCTATTAATCTTGCCACTTTATCATATGCTTCACCTACGGCATCATCTATTGTTTCACCAATAATTCTCTGTTCAAGCCAATCTTTAACTTCAATAATTTGAGTATGCCCACCGCTTACCAGTAAAGCAACAAAAGGCGGTTTTAAATCCGTATTCAAATAATTTGCACAAACATGTGCATTTAAATGATTTACACCAATAAAAGGCTTATCATGTGCAATGGCAAGTGCCTTACCTGCATTCATTCCTACAAGTAAAGAGCCTACTAACCCCGGCCCTACTGTTGCTGCAAATGCAGTTATATCATTTGCACTAATATTTGCTTGTTTAAATGCCTGCTCTATGACTACATTTATTGCTTCAAGATGTTCTCTTGCCGCTACTTCAGGAACAACCCCGCCAAATTCAATATGAGTTTTAATTTGGGAAGCAACTACATTTGATAAAACTTCTCTTCCATTTTTTACTATTGCAGCCGCAGTTTCGTCGCAACTGGATTCTATCGCAAAAATTATATTATCATAACCAGAATCGGTACCTATTAGTACAGGCTTATTTGTTATCGGTGTTCTGAATTCTTTAACCGGCATTTTTTGTATTCCTTTTAATCTCAATATGTTTTATAATATCACTTAAATAGTATTTATGTGAGGATTTTTTATGACTCGACCAATGAATATAACCGAAAAAATATTAAAAGACCACGCAGGCTTAGATGAAGTAAAAGCAGGACAATTAATAACCGCAAAAGTTGATATTGCACTTGCTAATGATATTACAGCACCTGTTGCAATAAACGAATTTAATAAAATCGGAGTAGATAAAGTATTTGATAACAAACGTGTTGTTTTTGTTCCCGATCATTTTGTTCCAAATAGAGATATAAAATCAGCTGAACAGGTAAAACAAGTCAGAGAATTCTCTCACAAACACAATATTGAACATTTTTTTGAAGTAGGAAGAATGGGCATAGAACATGCCCTGTTACCTGATAACGGTATAGTTACGGCAGGTGATATAGTAATAGGTGCAGATTCTCATACATGCACATACGGTGCTTTAGGTGCTTTTTCTACAGGAATGGGGTCAACAGATATAGCCTGTGCAATGGCATCTGGTGAAACTTGGCTAAAAGTGCCTTCCGCTATAAAGGTTGAATTTAACGGGAAATTAAATAAATGGGTAACCGCAAAGGATTTAATTTTATACTTAATCGGAAATATCGGTGTAGACGGCGCATTATATAAAACTCTGGAAATAGGCGGTTCAACAATAAGAGAGCTTCCAATGGACGGCAGATTTACCATATGCAATATGGCAATTGAAGCAGGTGCAAAGAACGGCATTATTGAACCTGATGAAATAACCAAAAAATATCTTGAAGATAGAAGTATAAGAACACCCAAATTCTATACAAGTGATAAAGATGCCGAATACGAAAAAGTATTGACTTATAATACGGAAAATATAGAGCCTGTTGTTGCTTTTCCTCATCTTCCCGAAAATACTAAACCTGTTTCACAAGCAGGAGATATTAAAATAGACCAAGCCGTTATCGGAAGCTGCACAAACGGAAGATTGTCCGATATAAAAGCTGCGGCAGAAGTTTTAAAAGGCAGACAAGTAGATAGAAATGTTCGTTTAATAGTATTCCCAGCCACCCAGAAAATATATTTAGAAGCACTGCGTGCAGGATATATTGAAACAATCATTGAAGCAGGCGGAGCTGTTTCAACTCCGACATGCGGGCCGTGTTTAGGCGGACATACCGGAATTCTTGCGGCAGGCGAACGTGCAATTTCAACTACAAACAGAAATTTTGTAGGCAGAATGGGACACGTAGACAGTGAGGTATATTTATCTTCTCCATATGTAGCTGCGGCAAGTGCAGTTGCAGGAAGAATAATTTCACCTGAAGATTTATAATATTATATGCTTATAGTAACGCGTGAGCCTTCTTTATGGGTATTACCGACTCTGCAAACGGTTTCAATAACTCCCAGAAGGAAATCTCTCGGTGCATCTATCTGATTTATATAATATTCCTGATTTCCGAGATGGCGCATTTTTATAATTGCTTTAGCCGTATTATCGGCAGGTATATATATAGATGCAACTTCTTTATCAAGAAGTTTTTGCTGTATTTCTTCATTATATCCCTGCAGAAGTTCAGGTAAAGTTCCTTTTAACGCATATATTCTGCCTGTGTATAAAGGCACATCTTTCTCTCTTGATAGAGCTTTCGGCACATCTTTTAAGTTAGAATAAAATGTTATTGAATGCCATAATATATTCATTACCGCAATATGATGAATTTTATCATATTCGTAGTATATATTTTCTGTAGGAATTCCTCTTGATGCAAATGACTTTTTTAAATACTCAACTGTAAGTGATATATTTTCTACCATTTTGTCGAACATTACCACTGTATTTGCGTTAGATTGCTGATATTCAAGAAATTGTTTATACATATGACTTGTTACTTCAGTCATTCTTTCTTGAATAAGAGCTGATTTTCTTGTTGTTATTTCTAAATCGCTAAAATTTTCGCTCAAAGAATTCCTTCACTTTCTAAAAATATTCTATTAGAAAATAAATCATTATAAAACCATTTTAATAATTTTTATTACAAAAACACATACTTAATTTACACTATTTATTTCAGTTTTTTTTTAAATTATTATAAAACATATGAAAATAATAATTGTCGGATACGGAGAAATGTTCAGGGCACTTATTACCGGAGTTATGAGAACTCCAAATGAGATAGTAGGTGTTTTTTTGCATGATAACGTTTTAAAATCACCATTAAACAAATTTTTTTCTGATTTATTATCCCCTTCAGATGATTATAACTTTATCAGGACATTAAAACTGCATGAAATAAAGGCAAGAAGTGTTAATTCTCCTGAATTTATTAATGCGGTAAAAGAGTTAAAGGCGGATATTATACTTACAGGTTCTTGGAGTGAAAAGTTTTCGGCGCAGACAATAAATTCACCTAAAATTGCCTGCATAAATCTGCATCCGTCATTACTGCCTAAATATAGAGGCCCAAACCCATATTTACAAACTATTCTGCATAACGAGAAAAAAACAGGAATAACTTTTCATTTAATGGATATTAATTATGATACAGGTTCAATTCTCCATCAGGCAGAGGTCAAAATACTGGATAATGATACCGGTTTAAGCTTAAAAAATAAATGCTGTAATGTAGCTATGAATGAAGTAAGGCTTCTTCTCAATAAACTACCTTACAAGATAAAAAATCAAAAAAGCCAAAATGAAAAAGAAGCAACATATTATCATCATATTTCCATAGCAGAATCAATACTTAATTTTAAAAAAGAAACTGCTCTGGAAATAGACAGAAGAATAAGAGCTTTAGCTCCTTGGATGAACTGTCATATTGTATATAAAAATGAGTTTTTTACATTTAAACATCATAAAATATGCAAAGAAAAGTATTCAAAAGAGCCTGCAACTATTGTAAAAAAGAATAAAAATTCCGTTTTTATAGTATGTAAAGACGGGAAAACAATTAAATTTGGAGATTTACAAGTAAAAAGACCAATGTCAAAAGTAATTTCAGGCTTATATTTAAGAAATATAAAAGTAAACGAAAAAGCCGAATAGAATTGTTGTATAATAAAAAAAAATATAGTTAAAGGAAAAATTATGCCGGACTTAAATGCTACATATGAAGTTATAACTTTCGCAATAGGCGATACAAAAGCAGGCTCGAAAATGGGCAAATTACAGGTTAAAAATACGGATGATGAGTCTGTTTTAAATTGTATTTTATGGGAAGAAACGCTGAACAGACTTGATTCTAAACTTTTTAGAACAAATAATAAAATTAAAATTTCCGGAACATACAACGAGAAATATAATAATTGCTTGGTTTCCGATATTTCACTGGTTAAAGAAGCTAAACTCGGTATAGATGAAGCTCAAAGAGACGTATTGTTTAATAATATAATGAATTATGTCAACAAAATTCAAGATAAAAAACTTGCAGAATTCGTTTCATCTTTGCTTTTTGAACATGAAGCAGCATTTAAAATTACTCCTGCTGCTAAATTAATGCATCATAATTATATCGGAGGATTGTTGGAACATACATATGAATGTCTTGATATAGCAGATACGGTTATGACAAAATGTAATAACAAACTTGAACCAGATAAAGTATATGCGGCTTGTATTTTGCATGATTTCGGAAAAATATTTGAGTACATTGTAGATACAGAAACCGGTTTAATTGAATATAACGAAGATTTCAGAAAAGATTGGAGAACTCATTCACAATGGGGATTCTCAGTATGTATGAATAACGGGTATAAAGATATTGCCAAAATGATTGCGGCACACCACGGCAGAACAGACTGGGGAGCATTAATTGATTTGGATGAAAAAGATGCAGAACCGTTTATGTATATAATTCATCATATAGATGACTTATCTGCAAAATTTGGTAAAATATCTATATCGGAAATAGAATAAAAAGAAAAAGGTTAGGGATAGAACAATGAAAAAAATATTATCAATAATAACTATAATTTCAGCTTTATTTGTATTTACGTGCAATATTTCTTTAGGTGCAATAAACAAACAAATAAATGCAAACATTAAAACAAAAAGAGTTCCTGAAGGAACTGTAATGACATTAAAATTACTTGACCCTGTCAGTTCAGCAAAGTCTGCATTAGGCGACCAATTTGATTTAATGGTAGTAGATAATATAAAAGTTGATGATTCAATTGTTATTCCTCAAGGAAGTGTAGTAAGAGGATATGTTCAGGAAGTTCAAGCACCTAAAATGTTATTTAAAGGCGGATTATTAAGATTAAATTTTGACCATATAGTTAGTCCGACAGGTAAACAGGTAAGATTTATAGCAGGTATATATAATAATAAAAATGTAACTTATGACGGCGCATTAAGTTCCAAAACAACTTATTCAACGGCATTAGGTCAAACAGCTGAAACAACAAAAAATATTGTTGTAAAACCCACAAGCTGGGCTTGGGAGAAGGGTGATGCAGTACTAAACGGTGTACCAAAATACTTTATGGCACCAGTTACTGCAATCGTTACGGCTCCTGTTGCAGGAATATATTTTGTAGGTGATTCAATTGCCGACTTATTTAAAAAAGGTAAAAACATTGATGTTAATCAAGGTGATACTATTCAAGTTCAACTTATAAAACCTATTGACATGCCGGTATACTAAAAATGGATATAAAGAAGTTATTTGCTAATATTTCTTTTCTTTTTGGACATTTTCCCAATATAATATTGCTTAAAAAAGAAAAGGAAATAGCTAAATATCTTCTTAGAAATGCTTTAAGGCTTTCAACAGCAGAATCTTGCACGGGCGGGCTAATCAGCTCAAGATTAACGGATGTATCGGGTTCTAGTGCATATATTTTTGAAAATTACGTTACATATGCAAATGAAGTAAAAGTAAAACTTTTGGATGTAAACCCTAAAACGATTGAAAAATACGGAGTTGTAAGCAGTCAGGTTGCGGAGCAAATGGCTCAGGGATTATTAAAAAAGACGAACTGTTCAATTGCAATAGCAACTACAGGAATAGCAGGGCCATTAGGTGCAACGGAAACAAAACCTGTAGGACTTGTTTATATCGGAATTGCAAATGAAAAGACAGTAAAGTCATATTGCTTTGAAGCAAATCCACTGTTATACAGAAGAATTATGAAATATGCTTTTTCGGATAAAGCGCTTGACGTGTTATTAGAATTTTTAAAAGAGAATTATAAAATAAGGTAATATTGAAAAAACATAATCTTTGTTAAATAATATTTTTTGTAGGCTAACGGGGTAATTATATGAACAAAATCGGAGAAATGACTAAAGAGGAATTTACAGAAGCTCTTAAAATTATCCTAAAACACAAAGACGAAAAAGAAGAAGATAACCGTAATTTTATAGTTAAATTTATAGAAGATACAAAGAAAGAAATAAAAGAATTCTTTGCATCCGTATTGAGAATTAAAACTTTTTTTACAGAACCTTTGACACAAGAAGTATTTATTCGCAGAGGAATAAAAACTAAAGCTTTTATAAAAGAAGCCATTGAAACTATAGTTTTTGTTTTGGTTGCAATTGTATTTATAAGATATTATATATGTGAAATACGTTGGATTCCTTCAGCTTCAATGCATCCTACATTAATAGAAGGCGATAGAGTAATTGTTGACAGATTTTCAAGATTTAAACAGTTACCTGAGCGCGGTGATATAATGATATTTTATCCGCCTGAAGAGAAACTAGAGAATACTCCAATGAAAGTTTTCAAGAGATTGACAGGGTTATTTTGTGATGATGTCGCATATATAAAAAGAGTTATAGGCCTTCCGGGGGATAAATTTGAAATAAAAAGAAACGAATACGGAGAAAGCACAGTTTATATAAATGATGAACCGTTAGAAGAACCTTATATTAAAAATCCTTTGGAATATCCTGTTTGTGACGAATATATGATATGCGGGCCTATAGAAATTCCTGACCATTATTATTTTATGATGGGTGATAACAGAGGAAATTCAAGAGACAGCAGATATTGGGGACTTCTAAAAGATGACCGTTTTATCGGCAAAGCTGTATTTGTTACAAGATTTCATAAATTTAAGAATCCCAATAATTAATTCAAATCAATTTCTATAAATTAGCTTCTGCAAGGCGGATTATTTCACGCTTAAATTCATTATCTTTGATGAATTCTATTGATTTTATTGCCTTATCAGTATATTGTTTGATTAAATCTCTTGTTTTATTGATAACTTCATCATCTTTTAAGACAAGATTTTTTATTTCTTCAGGTTGAAAATCCAAAATATTAGGATGTTTTTCTTGCATAAAGATTAAAGGCGCAGTATAAATACCGTTATCAATATCACTCATAATTGGTTTTGTAGGATCAGTTTTTAAAATATTCATTAAATCATCTTTAATTTGAAATGCAATTCCAAAATTTCTTGCAAAGTCATATAAGTTATTTTTATATTCCTTGTTATACATCAAAGCAAGAGAAACAAGAGGTGCTTTAAACAATTCTGCGGTCTTATATTCTGATTTTTTAATGTATTCTTCCATAGAAGGCATTTTCCCTATGGTAAAGTTTTGGTTAATTTCACCCTTACACATCAAATAAAGAGATTCTGCAAATGTATCTACAGCTTCCACAGCAGAGCATTTTACCAATTCTTTTAGAGCAACCGAAAGAAGAATATCACCGGCAAGTACGCTCAAACTGTTACCCAGTTTGTAGTTTAATGATATTTTTCCTCTTCTTGTTTCCGCATTATCAAGTATATCATCATGTACAAGAGTTGAATTATGAACAAGTTCAACACAGCATGCCAAATGATATATTCTGTCATCAATACTTATTCCCATAGCCTTTGCGAACAGAAAGACAAGAGTCGGTCTTATTCTTTTTGATTTAGATGATAAATAGTCACTAATATCATCCGCTATATGGTTATTATTATCTGACAACGTATCTACAATTAATTTATTCAGATTTTGAATTTCTTTTTCAACTAACATTAAATCTTTTCCTTATTCCTAAAAATATTTTAATATAAATATATGTATACGCATAACAAATAAATTCTTGTTCCTTTTTTATATAAATAATTCTGGAGAGAAACATGAATATATTAAATGAATACACGAGTATAAACAGACCTCAAACCTCAATAAAAAGGGAGCCAAAGAATAATTCAATACAAAAACAAGAACATAAACAAGATATTTTAGACATTTTTAGTGAAAAAGTTGTAAATAAAAACGACATAGAAGATATGGTTAAAGTCCCAAGAAGTATATTTAAAGGGTATTTGTGTTTTACGACCGGAACGGCAATAAACGCAATAACAAGCTATATGAAGAAATCCAAATTAACAAATGCTTTGCAAATAATCGGCGGATTAATTTCTATATACGGAACTTTTAATTTTGTAAAACCTTTTTTAATAAGAAATACAGAACAAAAACAAAATAAAACTGATTTGACGAAAACAGAAAAATAAATTATTCTATGTAAAAAGGAGTTAATTATGAACGGATTTTTTACTTGGGTATTAATTATCATTTGTTTAGCTTTAGCATACCAAGCAGGTTTATTTAATGCTATAGGAAACTATTTTCAAAGAACATCAGATATGTCCAGACAAGAACAGGTAATAGAAAATCCTGACGGAAGCACAACCACAATAAAATATAAAAACGTATTAAATATGTGGACAGACAGACGTAACGGGCAAGAATAGATAGCATTCCGTCCATTTAAAGTATTTGATACAAAAAAATACTTGAAATAAAAAATTGTGCATGTATAATTAAATCACTGAGCAAATGCGAGAGTAATTCAGTGGTAGAATGCTTCCTTGCCAAGGAAGATGTCGCGAGTTCGAGCCTCGTCTCTCGCTAATAAAAAAGCTTCACCGTTTGGTGAGGCTTTTTTATTGCGTTGGCAAAGGTTCGGACGAGCGACAAAGCGAGTTGCGGATTTTTTGCAGAGGCTGAAGCAGTTTTGTTTGGAAGAAACAAAGTTTCTGAAAACAAAATGCGTAATGCCGTTTATCGCAAAAACTTAAACCAATTCCTCAGGCTAATTACGGTCAGGATTAATTAGTAATACATAATCTCCGCGGTTGACTTCTTTTGAAAGTTCTTGTCTCATTACTGTATTATTTGTTCTTATGCAGCCATGAGAGACTTTTCTGCCTATACTGCGCTCATTTCCGTTCCCGTGAAGGAATTGGTCTACATATATTTGTTTGCCTGTTTTGGGATTAACTCTGTTCATAAATATAATATACGGGCCGTATGAATACGGATCAAATAAACGTTTACAGTCTTTTGGCGCACCTTTATACGGGAATTTTTCTTTGTATGTCACTATTCTTAACCCTGCCATTGTTCTTGTTCCCCTTGCACCGGTTGCAACAAGATATGCCTTTAGAGGAAAACCGTATTCATCATATTTATATAAAGTATTATTTGCTATATCAATAACAATCTTTGCAAACAAATGCTTTCCTACTACTTCTATTTCGGGCGACGGAGCATTTAATAAAACTCTGATATCCGTTGTTCCAAGCGGAGTAACAGCATCCTTCGGAGCCTCAATTTTTACCTCATAATTTTTTATTGCATAACTGTATGGCAAAAAATCAATCGGATTAGTTATTCTATCGGTAAAAATTATCTTTTCAAGATGTTTGTTTATTGACTCGGGATATAAATAATACGGCAAAAAATCTTTTTTATTTCCAATTTGTTTATATTCTACGACTGGTTTACAACATGTTGTGCAAACATATTGATTTGGAAACAATTGCTGAATAATTGTTTCTCTTAATGCAATTATTTTATCAAATGACAATTTTGAAAAGAAATTACTGCATTTATTATAAAACTTTGATAAAAATAAAAAATATTTTTTTGACTTCTTTTCAATTACGGGTTCTTCTTTAGGAACAGTTATAACCGGAGTATCTTC
Organism: Candidatus Gastranaerophilales bacterium; assembly: GCA_016282705.1. Lineage (GTDB taxonomy): Bacteria > Cyanobacteriota > Vampirovibrionia > Gastranaerophilales > Gastranaerophilaceae > Avigastranaerophilus. Next base: position 49,555 of record JAEELO010000011.1, read on the forward strand.
ATTTATTTGCTGAGTTTTGCCGGATAAATCCTCCTGTTTTGGCTTATCAGTTGTTTTTTTATCAGAAATTGTTTGTTCTTTAGGGGGTTCGGGATTCTGAATTATACTTTCTTCTTTAATAACTTCTTCTTCATTGGAAGCAGGTTGTTCTTCAGTATCTATTAAATCTTCTTCAGGTAAATCCTTTTGAACATCTTCTTCAATTTGCATTTCTTCCGTCAGTGAAACAAATTTTTCTATCTCATCAGATACTACTTGAGAAGCCTGAACAGAAGAAGGCTGTATTATTGATATTGCATAATATACGAATATCGTAAAAAATATAAATACATAATTCTTAAATTCCATATTCATATTCATATTTATATAATACATAATTTTCGTTATTTTAATATAATCAATATATATTATTTTTTGTTTATTGTTTTACTTTTTTATAAAAATTTGACTATTTGTAAGAATTAAGGAAATAAGTTATTATTATAAAAGGGATTCAATTATAAGGAATATCTATGGAATTAATTTTAAAAACATTAAATAATGATAGATTATATGTGAAATATACAGGGAAAATAAATATTGAAAATTCTAATGATATTAATACCGCTATAAAAAATCATTTGGAGAATATTAAAGAATTAATTTTTGATTTTGAGGAAGTTCCTTATATCTCAAGTGCCGGTTTGAGAATGCTGCATGACATATATAAAACAATAAACGAACAAAGAGGTTGCATATATATTCAAAATGCAAATCAAGACATAAAAAATGTTATTGAAATATCAGGATTTCAATCATTTATAAAGCTTATTTAATTACACTTGAATACCATTGTTAAAATATTTTTGTTAATATTACGTTCATATGAAACTTTTTCGGTTACTTGTTTTACCATATAAATCCCAAGTCCGCCAAGCGGTCTTTGTTCCGGAGGTAAAGTTATATCCGGATCGGGTTTTGCCAGCGGATTATACGCAATACCTGTATCTACAAATCTCAACACAATTTTATCATCATTCTTGTCCAGCGATGCTTCTATCTTACCCTTTCTTTCAGGATATGCATATAAAGCTATATTTATAAATACCTCTTCCGCACATAAATCTATTTTATTAATTAATTCTTCACTTAAATTCCAAGGCTCGATTATATTATGAAGCCATTTATAAAACTCCGTATAATTTTCCGCCTTTGCTTCATCGCTGTATATATTTTGATTTGATTGATGGTTTTTATAATGAAATCCGACCATTGTTATATCATCACTTTGTAAAACCGAATTTGTATAATTCCTTATTTCTGATTTAATATTCAAAAGAACTTCTTTAATATTTTCATTATTTTTTATATTATTCAAAGAATTAATCAGTCTTTTTTCACCGAACAGCTCCTCATTATTATTAAGAGCTTCCGTCACCCCATCTGTATACATATAGAACATATCGCCTTCTGAAAATTGCGTTTCATATATTTTGAAATCAAAATCTTCAAATAATCCAAGCGGTATATTTGCTGCTAATTTTATATACTCATATTCTCCGTTTTTGTGTTTTATTAAAGGAAGATTATGACCGCAATTTATAATTGTTAATTTGCCTGTTTTAACGTTTACAATACAAATAAGCATTGTAACAAAGAAGCCGTGTTTGTTATTTTCACATATTTTTTTATTAATTGCCTTTGCGAATTCTTTAGGAGTATGCTCGTTAAGCGCAATATTATTAATGTTTGTTTTAACTGTCATCATAAATAAAGCAGCAGGCACACCTTTGCCTGAAACATCGGCTATAAGAAACATAAAATTATCATTATCTATATAATAAAAATCATAGAAGTCTCCTCCTACGTTTTTAGCAGCTTCCATCGACGCAAATATATCAAAATTTGAATTATCCGAAGGAAATACATCCGGCAAAGTTGATTCTTGAATTTGCTTAGCGATAGATAATTCGGAATTTATTTTTTGCTGTTCTATAGTAATTTCTTTTATGCTGTTTTTCATCTTATCAAATGTTGAAGCCAATTGTTCAAATTCTTCAGGCTTTTCAATTTTAATTTCAGTATCCTGCCCGCTGCTGATTTTCTTTGCTATATCTATTAATTTATCTATAGGCTTCATTATATATCTGTTTAAGCCGAAATATAACAGAGTCGGAATTAAAAAAGCAAATAAAGAAAGAACTATAAGCATATTAAGAACCAACTTATTAATAGCTTTAAAAATTTCTGATTTCGGAATACAGATAATAAGCATCAAACCGTTATCTATATATTTGACAAAAGGAACATACAGCTTGTTATGATAAGAAAAATATGTTCTTTGTTCCAAATTATCATTGTACCAGGGAATATTATCCAAGGTTTTTCCTGTTAATTTTTCATTATCCAAATATGGGTCAGTTGAGGCTATTATGTAATTATCTTTTATACTTGCCAAAAGCGAAAAACTGCCTTTAACTTTATTTCCTTTTTCAAAAACCATAAAACCGTTTTCTATCGGTTTCATTTCTGAAATTTCTTTAAATATTGCATCGATATCCCAATCTACAGTTGCCATACCGATTAGTCCCTTACTGTCAAAAATTCCGGAGCCTACAGTAATCATCATTGTATTACTGCCCTGTTTTTCATAATACGGTAGAGACCATGCTGTTCTTTTATCTATTGTAAGTTGAGATTTTATTTGTTTATACCAGATTTGATTATGATAGTCATATTCTTCGCCTTCAAAACTTTTGTCCATTATCATATTACCGTCTTTATTACGGTACATATATATACAAAATCTTTTCCTGTCCTTGCTGAAAGCATATGGTTCAAACCAAATACCACCACCTAATGAATTTTTATAATTGTTAAAAATCCTGTTAATTACGGTTTTGGTTAATTCTTCATTTTTATCTGTGTTATAGAACAAATTACCGATTAATGCCAAATCACGTGCATTATCTTCAAAGGATAAAATATTCTCATCCAACTCCTGAACAAATGTATTAATCGAAAAAGAATAATTTTTTAGCATTAGTTGTTTCGTTTTAGCACGAAACATATATGTATAACAAACAAATGCCGCCATCAAAACAGCCAGCATTATCAACATAACAACTAATATTTTTGCTCTGATTGTTTTAAACATTATTCAAAAACTATAAAATTATCAAAACCAACCATATCAAATGATTTTTTTACTTCGTCGGATACTCCTGTTATCTTAACAACTCCGTCTCTATCCTCCATTTCTTTATAGAGTTCCAAAACAACTTTTAATCCGATACTTGAAATAAATGTTATTTCTGAAAAATCCAAAATTAATTCTTTTAATTCCCCGTCAAAATCCATAATTGCATCTTTTATTTTCATACCGTACTCAACAGCTGTTTCTAAATTTATTTTACCTGCCGCTTTTGCGACCATAATAAAAGCATTTTTATAACTGATAGAAACTTCCATAAAATCATTCTCCTATATTGTTTTAATATAGCATATTATATTGATTTCGTCTATAATGCATAGGTTTTGCACCTTTCAATAATAAATTAAAAAAAATAAAAAAAATTTTTGTTTCTTTTTTAAATGGATATGAGATAATTTCAATAATAATTTTTTAGTCATGTCATTTTTAACCAGAGGAAATTAATTGTGAGAATATCAAATATATCACCGTTTATGTGGAGTAAAACAGCTCAAACATCTCTAACATACGGTCTATTGCCTACTACAAAAAATAATAATACACTTTTAACAGGTTTAAATGCCGATACAATATCTTTTAGCAAAAAATCGGATAGCTTAACAGAAAGAGAAGTGTATGCCCAACATATGTTATCGGAGTTTAATAAACTCATAGAAACTGATAAAGCACAAGAAAACCCGTTAGTTCAAAAAGTAAATCCGAGTTTTATAACTAAATTTAATAACCATATAATAAATAATCCAAATAAACCTTTTTTAATAGCAATTGCAGGTGAATCCGCAAGCGGGAAAACAACAATATGTGATACAATTAAGCAGTCATTGGACGCATTAAACGTACCAATTGAAATAATGAGTGCAGATAATTATTTTAAAGATATATCCGAACTCATAAAAAAACACGGTTCATTTGATAAATTGCTTGCATCCGGATATGATGTAGATTCTCCGAATAACTTTAATATGGAACAATTATATACTGACTTATCAGAACTTTCAGAAGGAAAAGACGTAAGAATTCCGCAGTATTTAATTAACGGAACTGGTGTAGTTGTGCCAAATGCGATACCTAAAAAATCACAGAATGTGATTATAGTTGAAGGAATGGCAACAATGTACGGTAAAGTATCCGATTTATTCGATTTAAAACTTTTTATTGATATAAAACCCGAAATACAGGAAAAATGGTATATAGATAGAGCGAAAACCTCTCGCAACCAAAATGAAGAAAACGCAAGAAAACAGCTTGCATATGTAAGAGAAGTTTCTAAAAAATATATCCTCCCGAAAAAGAATAATTCCGATATTATATTGAATGGCGGATGTTCGCTTGATTATCTTGATGAAGTTATCCGAAATATTTATAATATTACGACCTCAAACAAAACTTCGGCTTAATTGCTAATCTTTTTATTTTAAAAGTAAGCAGATATCACATAATTTTGCAGTTTTATTCGTTATGCTATAATTCAAAAAAAGGATAGCATTATGGACAAATTAAAAAACTTTTTAAAAAATCATTTTGATTTTCATTTTTATATCGTTACGTGGATTGCTTTAGCTGTTTTTATATCAATATTTCCTATGCTTATATATTTGCCTCAAAAATACGGATACGAAAACGGATTATTAGAAAATTTACAAATGACTATTTTATTTATAATAATGTATTTATGTATAACCGCAAAGGTAAATAAAAACTTATTTCATTTCGTAGCACTCGCAATATCTTTACTTATTATAAGAGAAGTAAATTGCGGAAGAACATTGTTTTTCCCGATACCCAATACATACCACCAATATTATTCCTGGAGAGATTTGCCATGGCCATGGCTAGGTAAACTTGCACATGGACTATACGGAATTTTTATTGCAATAGTTACTTTTATATTTTTTAAAAAGAAAGTATACAAAGATATTTGTATAACAGTAAAAAATAAAAAATTACCGTTCTGGAATTTATTATTTGCAGTTATTGCAATGTTTATGGGAGCAATTGCAGAAAAAGCAACAAATAATAACTTTATTTTTGAAGAAGGTTTTGAATTACTGTTCTATATTTCTTTATTGGGAATTGTATGGTTATACTCAAGGAATAAAAACTTTGTTATTGATAACTAAGAATTAATTCCTTTTAAAATTTCCATAATACAATAATAATGGGACATAGCACCGGCAATTACAAAAATATGCCATACACAATGCATAAATTTCTTTTTTGACAGGTAAAATACACATCCTGCGGTGTAAAAAATGCCGCCGAGCAATAAATACCAAACAGCCATATGACTTGCATTATGCCATATTGTATAAAATAAAAATAATGAAAGCCAACCCATAATTAAATATAAAGCAGTAGATAAATATTTAAATTTTAGGGTCAAACAAGAATAAATAATACCTGTTACAGCCAAATACCATATCATAGCTAACAATGCATATGATAATGGCGGTTTTACCGTTAATAAAAGTATAGGGGTATATGTTCCCGCTATAAGCATATATATTGCACTATGATCTATTTTCTGAAAAACTTTTTTTGCTGTTTCATTTACCATTGCGTGGTAAAGAGCGGAAGATTGAAAAAGTATAAACAATGTAGCACCAAAAATAGCAGTTGATGCTGTTTCTATGGGATTAGAGGATGCAACAGCAAGCATTACTATTGCATATATAGATAATAAAGCACCTATAACATGCGTAAAAGCATTTAAAAATTCTTCTTTCGGCGATGTTTCCATATATACTTCCTCTCTGCTTCTTTTTTATTTTACATGGTATGTTTTTTGATTTTGTTTGTAAAGTATAAAATAATTTTTAAATTTTATTTTCTATCTGGAAGTTGAAAGATTATATGTTAAAACAGCATCATTACCTTGTTCCGAAATATAAAGAATATCATTTTTTATGTAAAGAAAATAAGGTTTTGAAACATTGTCCATAAAGACACTGACATTCCCGCCCTTCGTTACTTTTAAAATATTATTTGATTCAAAATTAGCAACATATATATTATCATACTTATCTATTGCAAGTCCGATAGGACCGTCAAGCAAATTATCTTTTATAAAATTAGTTTTATTCTTATTTTTATCTACTTTTATAATTGCATTATCAGAATAACTTACAACAAACATATTTCCTTCCGAATCAACTGCGAGACCGGCAGGAGAATTAAATTTATCCAATAAAACACGTTTGGTTTTTGTTGCAGTTGTTACCTTTGAACGTTCTATTTTATTTTTTTGCTGTGAAAATTGCTCTTTTGCATCGGCATATAACTGTTGCGCATAACCGTAATAATAATAATCATCCGGTATATATTTTAAATATTTCATCGCAAGTGAATAATTTTTTCTGTTATATGAAATTTTTGCAGCCTGCAAAATAGCATCATAATCATAAGGATTAAGAGCAATTATTTTGACATAAGCATTGTATGCGTCGTCATAATTTTGCTGTGCGACATATATTGCAGCAATATTATAATATGCATCAGACATTTTCGGATTGTATTTCAATGCTTCTTGGAAATAAGATATAGCAGTATCATAAGCTTTTGAATTTGCCATCTCAACACCTTGTTTATAAAGTGCAATGGACTTTGATATAGCCGCTTCTGAAATATCGGTTTCTGCCCAAACCGCATTATTTCCGAATGATAATGCGATTGCAATAATTATAGATATTATAATAAATATTTTCTTTTTCATTACACCACTGCCATTGAAGGAATACTATAATTAAATTGTACAGCCTCTTCAAGTTTAAAGGCAACATTTAATAATTTTGTTTCATTTAAACAATCAGCCTGTAATTGCAACCCTATAGGCATGCCATCTTTATCAAGACCTACCGGAATATTCATTGCCGGAAGTCCTGCAAGGTTAGCAGTAATTGTTGCAATATCTGTCAAATACATACTTAACGGATCTTCAACTTTAGAACCTATATCAAATGCCGTATGAGGACATGTCGGTGAAATTAATACATCAACTTTTTTGAAAGCATTATCAAAATCATTTTTAACAAGTCTTCTTAATTGCTGTGCTTTTTTATAATAAGCATCATAATAACCTGAACTTAAAGCATAAGTTCCGAGCATTATTCTTCTTTTTACTTCATCACCAAAGCCTTGGGCTCTGGTTTTTACATACATATCATACAGTGTTTCAGCATCTTTTGCTCTGTAACCGTATTTTACACCGTCAAATCTTGCTAAATTAGAGCTTGCTTCTGCAGTTGCAACAATATAATATACGGCAATTGAATATTTAATAAGAGGCAGCGAAATTTCAATAATTTCCGCACCCATTGATTTATATGTTGAAATTGCTTTTTGAACAGCATCTGCCACATCAGGAGCTAAGCCATCCGAGCATAATTCTTTTATATAACCGATTTTTATACCTTTTAAATCATTTTTTAAATCTTTTGTAAAATCAGGCGGTGTTTGATTTAAAGAAGTTGAATCTTTTTCATCATGTCCTGCAATAACATTTAATAATAAAGCCGAATCTTCAACAGTTCTTGTTATCGGGCCAATTTGATCCAAAGATGAAGCAAAGGCAATTAAGCCATATCTGGAAACACGACCGTATGTCGGTTTAAGACCAACCAATCCGCAATAACTTGCAGGAAGTCTTATACTTCCTCCCGTATCTGAACCTAATGCAACAGTTGCTTCGCCTGCCGCAACAGCAGCAGCACTTCCTCCCGAGCTTCCACCCGGTACTTTATTTAAATTCCACGGGTTTCTTGTTATTTTAGTAGCAGAATTTTCCGTACTTGAACCCATTGCGAATTCATCCATGTTTACTTTACCGATAATCGGTATCAAATTGGATTTTAATTTCTCTGTAACTGTAGCATCATAAGGGGAAACAAAATTTGCCAATATTTTGCTTGATGCCGTTGTATATGATGATTTTAAATTAATATTATCCTTTAATGCTAACGGAATACCTGCTAACGGCGCAAGTTCTTCTCCGTTTTTTATTTTTTCATCAACTGTTTTAGCTGTTTCCAGCGCAAATTCCTTTGTTAATGAATTATATGCACCTATTTTTTCATCAACTTCTTCAATTTTATTATATACTGCTTCGGTTAACTCTACAGCACTTACTTCTTTATTTAATAAAGCCTTTCTCTGTTCTTTTGAAGACTTTGTGATTAGTTCACGAATATCCAATTTATATACCTCTCATGTTCTCTTAATAATATTATAAATTAAAGACACAAAATTAGTATACAATTTTCAATTTTACATTTCTAATGATATGATTAAATTAAAAGAGGTGATATTTTGGCAATTATATCAGATGACGATAATATAAAATTTGAGAATAAGAAAAATGAAGATACAACAGCAGAAGAAACTTCATTTGATATGTCATTTGAATCTAATATTCGTCCTAAATATTTTGATGAATATATAGGACAAAGTGCTTTAAAATCAACATTAAAAATATCAATTGAAGCGGCGAAAAAGAGAGAATTGCCTCTTGACCATATTTTATTTTACGGTCCTCCCGGATTAGGAAAAACCACTCTTGCTTCGGTAATAGCAACAGAGATGGGAGCAAATATCAAAATAACATCAGCACCTTCATTAGAAAGACCTCGTGATATTATAGGATTATTAATGTCTTTAAAAGCCGGTGATGTATTATTTATTGATGAAATTCATCGTTTAAATAAAATTTCGGAAGAAATACTTTATCCTGCAATGGAAGATTTCTATTTAGACATGACAACAGGAAAAGGTCAAACATTAAAATCAATCAGAATTCCTATTCCCAAATTTACGCTAATCGGAGCAACTACAAAAGCAGGTTCTCTGTCAGGCCCGTTAAGAGACCGATTTGGTATAATTCACAGGCTTGAGTTTTATACGGATGAAGAATTAAAACAGGTTATTCAAAGAACCGCAAAAATCTTGGAAATAGAAATAGATGAAAAAGGTGCAATTGCAATAGCAAGACGTTCAAGAGGAACTCCGAGAATTGCGAACAGACTTGTAAAAAGAGTACGGGATTATGCCATCGTAAAATCAAACGGCAAAATTAATGAAAAAAATGCAAATGAAGCATTAGATATACTAAGAATAGATAAATTCGGATTGGACAATACAGATCGTTCTCTGTTAAAAATAATTGCCGAAAATTATAACGGAGGGCCTGTCGGAATTGAAACTCTTGCAACCGCGCTCGGCGAAGATTCAAAAACAATAGAAGATGTTTATGAACCTTATCTCGTTCAAAAAGGCTTCCTGCAAAGAACACCAAGAGGAAGGAAATTAACCCCGTATGCTTGTAAATGTTTTAATATTACTGATATAGATTTGCAGCAATCTCTTTTTGAATAGAATATTTTTCCAATTTCAACAATTTTTCTTTAATATTTATTCCTGCGGAATATCCTGTTAATTTTCCGTCTGAGCCTATTACTCTGTGACATGGAACAACGATTAACACCGGATTTTTTGCAACTGCACCACCAACAGCCTGCGCTGACATTCTTTCTGCGCCGCATTTTCTTTTTATTTCCGAAGCAATTGCTTTATAAGTTATTGTTTTTCCATACGGTATGTTCTTAAGAATTTCCCATACTCTTTTTTGAAAATCCGTTCCTTGCATATTTAAATGAGGAATAAAATCGGGATTTATTCCGGAAAAATATACATCAAGCCAGTTTTTTACTTCTTCAATATAAATATTCCGAGTATTTGAAACTATTATCTCGGATTTTTTAATAAATCGAATACCCGTTATTCCATTATCATCCGACTCTATTTGAATTATACCTATAGGTGAGACATAAATATCAAAGTATTTCATAATGTAATTATACATTACAAAATCTTTTTCGATTATACTCTTCACTGTTTATCAGATTTGCAATTTTGCAAAACTTCCGCCGACCTCATATAAATCGGTATTATTACGTAAATAATCATTAAACAGCTTAATTCTTTCAGGCATTAATTCTTTATCCAAATCATAAAACGGAGCTACTGACTCAAATGCCATAAGCATTCCTTTTGAACCTTCTTTTAATTCATTTATGAAATTAACTACATTCGGAAATTCTTTGCTGTCTTTAGGTTCAAAATAATGTGAAAGATAATATGGTGAAGCAAGAGCTAAAACCGGCTTTTGAACTTCTTTTGACAAGCAATCTATCATATCTGTATAAACATTTTCTGCAACTGATACTATTTTTTCCTGATTATTTACCGGATTTTTTTCTTCATGCGTTGCATAGAAATCAAAAATCTTCTTAATTTCTTTGTTTACTTCTCCATCATCCTTGATAATTCTTGTACCGACAGGAGCTCCGGTATTTGCATTAGAACCTACAAATACCTTTCCTAAATCAGACATAATCTCTGCTACATCTCTAAGGTTTTCTTCAGGTTTCAGCTTAATACCTTTAATTGATAAATCACCTTTTGTTTCCGCATATTCTCTAACCCTCCAATAAAGGTTAGATACACCGTATGCTTTTTTATATCTGATTCCGTTTTGTTGCACAAATTCAAGTACTCTGTATTTATATTCAGGATACAATTCACATACCTGCTTTATAAAATCAACAACCATTTGTTTTCTGCTGTTTATTGTTTTATCAATGGTTTCAATTAAGTTCTCAGAAAAAGGATTAATACCGTATATCAACATTTCACTATTTTCAAAATGCTGCTGAGAATTTGGTGCTTTATGTGTATAAGACATTTTTATTCCGGGAATAATTTTTACATGTTTAAATTTGTCAGGATCTTGTCCTATAATTCTTACAGCATGCTGAATTCCTTCAACAGAATCTCTATCCGTTATTGCAAATATAAACGGCTTTTTATGTCTTTCATAATATTCCTCCGCATAGTCGGCAACTTTATCAAGCATATCGTATACATTGTCATTTCCGCTTGAATGCGTTGTTTGATAATCCAAATCAATAAAATACATTCCGTTATTAATATTTTCTTCTGTAGATAAGAAATTTTGTACGGTCAGTTTAGGCAGAAGTTTTTTAACCTCACTCGGATTCATTATCGATGACAAATTAGAATATGGAACTTTCTCTCCTAAAACTTTTTGCATGTCCATAGATATTCGTTTTTGGAAATTAACCGCTCTTAATTCGTCTTGATCAACAATGGTTTTTGTTTCTATTTTAGTTTGTTGTTGAGTATTATTTTTAGTATGAGATAACTTAGCTATAAAATCGCCAAATAGTCCTTTCCCGAATGATACATTTTGTGCAGAACATTGTCTGACAAAACAGTCGTCCGTATTTGAATACAAATATGGATTTCTATATGCCTGAGGCATTTGTTGTTTTTCTGTATATAAAGGGATTTGAGGAACTTTTATATTCATTTTTTACCACTTTTAGGATTACATTATGATAATATAAAGTTTCTCAAAAATTTTTTTGCTATTTCAGTTAAAAATTTTAACTTTTATGTCTTAATACCCAAACAGAGAATGCTGCAACTGCAGCCAAAAACACACCAAATTTCGGAGAAATTTTTCTTTGTTTTTTTAACATTGTTTCTATTTGATTTTGCGTTACCTGTTTTCTGAATTCATCGCAATTTCTTTCAATAGAAGATGCCGTACACTTTGGCAGACTGTCAGGTGCAACTATATAATTGTCAGATTTCTTGCCCATTGTAATATCTTGTGCAGGAATAACGTTATTGCTATTTATAATTTGGGAATTTATAATATTAGACATAATTCCTCCATATTCATTGTAATGTATATAAACTTAAAGAATTGACATATGTTTTTAATTTCGGAATGTTTTTTTTACAAATCTTAATTTAGAATATGTAAACATTTGTTAAATCGTATATATAATTACAGCAAGAAATACCCTTTAGGAGAATTAATACCAATATAATTCTGCATGAAAAGGAGATAGATGTGAATATTAGAAAAAACAACTTAAACCTAAACGGGATATCATTTTCGGGACATAAAAAGACTATAAATGAGTCAGGATTTGATAAACACGATTTTTTCTATTTATATGACACAAATAAATACAACTGTGAGGTTGAATTTTTCAGCATCAAAAAAGATAAAAACGGAAATTATTCAATAAAAGAAGCTGCAAATAAGCCTGCAGAAGTAGTTCCTTTAGCAGAAGATTCAAGAATTGGCGGCGGAAAAGTCAGTGTAAATGTCAGAAAAATGTTTACTATAGAATCAAATGAAGGTTTCGCCTACAGATTTAAGTTAACCGAAAAGAACAATCCGAAAAAGGTTTCTTATGCTTTTGATAACGGTGCAGTAATAGGAATATTTGATGATATAAATAATCCTAAAAATAAATTTAATATTGTTCTAAATAATCGTGCAACTATTAATAAAAACGGTTCTATGCAATTAATAATGCCAGATGAATATTATCCCGGCATTGTAAAAGATGCAAAGAGCGGAAAGCCTACCCTTGATGAAACAATGAGAGCACAAGCATTGGCAAGTGTGAGAACTCATGCAAACAGGCTTGGCGGTAATTTCTTCGGGATTATAAGCAGATTACCCGAAATTGCGAAAGAAGGAGTAACAAGAATTGTCGGAACTCCGTATACAAGAGATACTATTTCTTCTCATCTGTATTGGACAGAAAATGCATATCAGGTTGCTCCAAATCTCGGAACAGAAGAAGATTTTAAACAGCTTCAAATTGAACTGTTTAAAAACGGAATAAACTGGATTGCTGATGCTGCTCTTGTTAATGAAGGTTTTGGAGGGATACATCTATCCGAATTATTAAGAAAAGGACAAAATTCTATTTCTAAAGATATGTTTAGGGCAGATGAAAAAATTTCATTGCATATATTACCTGATAATTTAGGTCATACAAAAATGAAAATAATAAATGCCGATTTTTCTATAACTTCGGCAGGTGAATATATACCGAATAATTCGGAATATAATCCAGCAAAACCCACCTATATACAATTCTATGATGACAGACTTGCAAGTGATGAACAAAAAGCTTCGCAATCACCTTCAAGAATGACTACATACGATAAAAAGAATACAAGAAATATCTATGACATTACAAAACATGATGATGCAGTTTATCCGTTCCCGATAGAAGTAAATCGTGATGAGTTAAAAAGGAACATAGAAAGACTTTTGAAAACAGAACCAAAATTGGATTTCAGTAAATTAAATATGTCGCAAATCAAACAAATTACTGATTTTACAAACTTTAATATAGAGAATAAGAGTGCTTCAGCAAGCGGACTTGAAGTATGGGACGGTAACGTAGACATTGCAAAATTAAACTTCTATCCGAGTGATAAGGATGATGCAAGATTTTCAAAATTACCGTTAGAAGAACAACAAGCTGCAATGGATGATTTCAGAAGAGGCGGACTTGCAGTTCGTGATTATGCAGTAAATTCAGGAAAATACTGGACAAAATTAACAGCAGATACACAATTTGCATATATTTCATCAATGCTTGCATCAAAGAAAAGTTCTGATGTTAACGGATATATGGATGTAATAAATAAACTTACAAATAACGGCAGTATGCCAAAATCAGTTAAAGATGTAGTAGACCGTACTGTAATTAAGAATGTTCTTTCCGACAGATATAATTTCAGAAGATTAGATAATAATGATGTTCGCTCTTCTTTATATTCAAATGATATGAATCCAAACAAATACAGTGTTTCAGATTATATTGCAAGAAATTCTATGGATTTACCATTGGAGACATTGCCTGTTGCAACAAACTTATTAGGCATTTTGACATCTCCGTATCTTGCTAAAAAAGCGAATACGGAAGAAGAATTAGCTGTATCCAGATTTGATATAACTGAAGCCGGTAATCCGAATTTGCCCGAAAAATATAAAGGCATATATACAAAAATGGATAATATTTATAAAGAGCAAATAGCTCCGCTTATAGAAGAGTTGATAGAAAAAGTTCCGGATCTTGAAAAAGATGACGAAGTAACAGAATACGGAAGATATGTTATAGCAGAAATCGCTCCTGAACTAACAAAATATATATTATTAAAAGCATTAAATCAAAGCGCACAAGTTAATGTCGATGATATGGGAAATTTCGATTTCTCAAAAGTAGACCGAGAAAGCATCACAATGCAATCTCTAAATATACCTTATGAAGGAATGTCATCTAAAGAAGAAGCTGAAACCGTTATAAATGCTTTAATGAGCGGTATTGGAAATATCTCAGATAAAGATAAAGCCATCTTAAAAGAAAAAATCAGAAGAAGATTTGAGAATCGTTCATTAACTGATTTCAAGATGGCAGAAATGATAATGGACAGAACAGAATCCGGTTTAGGCTGGAGAATTGACGCGGCAAAAGATATTGCTACAATAGATGCAGTACGAACAACCGTTGACGGAAAAGGAACCTCCGCTGAATCTATAACAAGTGCTTGGAACAAAGTCATAGATTTCTGGAAATTATATAATCAATCAGTCTTAAAAGTTAATCCTCACGCATATACAACGGCTGAAATAACCGACCTTTACGATTTATTTAAAGGTCAAGACAGAAGTGTATTTGCAAGTGACGGTGATGCGGAAAGAAAATTTCTTAATGAAACAGGAATTACATCAATTGCAAACTACAGTTTCTTCTTCTCATTACTACCGGATTTATTTGCTCCATTAGGACTTCAGGATGGCAACACTTGGCGTTCCGATCAACAAATGAATCATGATATCATAGATAAACTTGTTAAAGGCTGGGAAGACGGCGATATACCCAATATCCCCGGTTTCTTATTCCAAAGCCCTGATGACGGTATAACGAATTCATACACATTTGTAGGCAATCACGATAAACCTCGTATGCTGCACTTACTGGCACTTGATCAAAAACTTTCACATATGGATTTCAATATTGATGATTTAAATGCTGCGATAAAAGAAAAAGAAAGATTTAATAAAGAAATCGATAATAAAATAGCAGCTGCTGCAACTGACAAACAAAAAGAAGATTTACAAAACAGCAAAAAGTCTATTGATAACGAACTTAATGCAATTAAAGAAAAAGAACATTACAGAGATATTGCATATGAAATATATGCAGCAGATAGAACTACCAGAATTGCACCAAGAGACAAATTTGATTTTGATAAAGTTAATTCCATGGCAATTGCAATGGGAGTACGCATTAATCAAGCAGTTGAAGACATTATAAATGATGAATCAAAAGAATCAAATGTCAGAATGGCACTGAAAGAATTACAGCCTGAAATCAAACAAGCAATATCTAATCTTGCTCAAGGTAAATATATGGGTGCAAATTTTGATCCCGAAGCATTCGGAACAAGACCGTTTGAAGTTGCAATCACAAGTGTATTAAATCAAATTGATTATAATAAAAAGACTTCCAAAATAGATGCTAAAACAAGAGAAAAAATAGAGCCGGTCTTATTAGAATCAATTTTAAAGCCTGCATACGACAGATTTTATTCTATATACAAATTACTTGTAACTCTTCCGGGCAGTCCTACAGACTTCGCAGGTGACAGAGTCGGTGCAAGCGGCTATGAAACAAAAGCTAAAAACTATCACCAGCAAAACAGAAATATAATTCGTTGGGAATGGCTGAAAGACGAAAGATATAAGTTCATTAAAGATGCTTATAATACAATGAATGATATATCCAGACTTAGAAAAAATCCTAAACTCAGCGCATTAAATGACGGAGCAACAATTGCTCTGCAAATAGAAAACGAGTCTGATGCAAACAGATACAGATATCAATCATTTATCAGATACAATGATAAATCCGTAGTACTTGTAATTACTGATTCTACAGGTTCAAATTCTCCTGCAAACAAAGAAATGGACAGAAATACCGCTGATAGAACAGATGGATACGGCAAATCCTATGAAACAGATGCGAAAGATGCAGAAGGTAAAGATATAAAAATTACAAAATATACAGGTGAAATTGATTTAACACCTTTATTCAATACGGATGAAACACAGCCTGCAGATAAAAGAAATAATGCAAAGAAAGGTCTGAAACACGGTATTACGGCAGGTACTAAATTTATGAATGCCAGAAGCGAAGATAAATCTATATATACAGTTCAAGTAGACAATAACAATAAATACTATCTTGAACGTACTCTGGACGGCAAGAAAGAACCTATAAGAATATCTAAAGAAGATCTAAACACTTTAATTCTTTACAAAATATAAGCAAAATTCTAAAATTAAAAATCCTTTTTTATTAAAACTACTTTGTAGTAAGATAATAAAAAAGGATTTTTTAATATGAAATTACATAATACATTTTCAAACACAGTTGAAGAATTTAGACCTATAGACGGCAACAATGTCACAATGTACGTTTGCGGACCTACCGTATATGATTATCCGCATTTAGGACACGCAAGATGTTATATTACTTGGGATATGCTATACAGATATTTAAAATTTATCGGATACAACGTAAAATATTGCCGAAATATAACAGATGTAGATGATAAAATCCTAAAAAAAGCCCGTGAAGAAAATACAACGGCAGAAGTCATTTCAAGAAGATATTATGAAATTTTTGCAGAATCAATGAAAAAGTTAAACGTATTAAAGCCTGATATAGAACCTTTTGCAACAAAGACATTAGGCGAAATGATTTCTATTATCAAAGATTTAATAAAAAATGAATACGCATATGAAGTCCAGGGCGATGTATATTTTAGAGTGAAAAAGTTTAAAGACTACGGAATGTTGAGCAAACAACCGATAGAAGATTTGGTTGCCGGAGCAAGAGTTGAAGCTTCTTCAATAAAAGAAGACGTATTAGACTTCGCTTTGTGGAAAAAAGATGAAGAATTCGGATATCCCAGTCCTTGGAGCAAAGGCAGACCCGGTTGGCACATAGAATGCAGTGCAATGTCTCGTAAACATTTGGGAAAGACAATTGATATACACGCAGGCGGTGCCGATTTGATTTTTCCTCATCACGAAAATGAAATAGCTCAAAGCGAATGTGCAAACGGATGCAAATTTGTTAATTATTGGCTTCACAACGGTTTTGTCACAATTAACAAAGAAAAAATGTCTAAGTCGCTAAAGAATTTTGTAACAATAGATGATATGCTTGCTAATTATGATGCAAACACAATCAGGTTATTTATACTAACAAATCATTACAGAATGCCTGTGGAATTTTCTTCGGAAGCACTAGACGGTGCAAAATCAGGCTGGAAGAGAATTCAAACAGCGGCAAACGCAGCTATCAGTTTTATTGGGAAAGATAATTTGCCGGATATTTCAAATACGGAAGAAATAGCTCAATTTAAAGAAGCAATGGATAATGATTTAAATACATCAAAAGCACTTGCTGTAATCTTTGATGTCTCGACAAATGCAAATAAGGCTGTAGCTGAAAAGAATAAAGAAAATGCAAAAAAATATGCTGCTATTCTTTTAACTTTGACCGATGTTTTGGGCTTTAACATTGAAAAAGCAAAAATATCGGAAGAAGAAATACAAAAAAGACTTGAAACCATTATATCCGATATGGATTTTTTAACTGCGGAAGATAAACAACTTAAAGGATATTCATTAATGAATAAAATTATTGAATACCGTAATAATGCAAGAGCAGAAAAGAATTGGACTATTGCAGATAAAGTAAGAAATCTTTTTGACAGTATTTCAATTATTTTAAAAGATTCCAAAGAAGGTACGGTTTGGGAAGAAAAATAAATTCTTTATGGAACTTTTCGTATTAATCTTTGTCTTATATGTCAAGGAATTAATATTATAAAATGCAAAAAACACGGCTACATGCCGTGCTTTCGCTAAAACCTTAAATGTATTTTAACTAATGAGCGGTTCCTTCTCTTTTTTCAAACATAGAAGGTAATGCAATCAATAAGAAGTACATTAAAGCGCCGAATAAAAGTAAATAGAGACCATCCATAACATGTTTCCTTTATTTTTCTAACATTACACTAATATAGTTCCCTAAAATAAATTTTTTAAACATTAGTATTTAATATATAATGAGGATGTATGAGAAAGTCAAAAATAAAAAAACTGCTGAATAATATGTGCTGCAATGTTTGTAAGCACGATTTTGATGAAGATGCAATAATAATTAAACGAGAAGAAGAAGATTTACTTGTTTTACAAATCATATGTCCCGAATGCGGTAAAAGTTTCGGGTTGGCGCTATTAGGAACAGGTGAAGACTCCGTAAAAGATGACGAACCTCTTACTTTTCAAGAATGTCCTCAACCTATAAATTATGATGATGTTTTGGATGCACATAATTTTATTGATAAACTTGAAAAAGATTGGACAAAATATATACCTGATGAATACAAAAAATTATAAATATATGTAAACTGCTAAATAACAAGTCCAAATGATTTTTCGGTATTTTTAATAAACACATTATCAATTTTACAATTCCTATTTACTTTATATAAATATAGGAATTGAGAGGATTATATGCAAAATAACAGAATTCCTTCCAATAATCAAAATAAGCTAGGAGTTCCGGAACATAGACATAATGTACTGTATTCTATTAATCAGTATGTTGTACCTTGTTCTGAAACAGCAGAAAAAGTATCGGAAGCACCAAAACCTGCTGATAATCGTTCGTCTATACCTATTGAAAAGCCTGTTAAATCAGACAATTTAAAAGGGTATTTACCCAATATTGATTATTCACAAAAGCCTGAGAAGAAAAAATTATTTGATTTAGCAATAGCAAAAGGAATAAAATTATCGGACGGTTCAACTCTTTTAAAACCGATAATAGAAAATCCAGCATTAAAAAATTACAAAGTTATTCCGTCTGCAGAAGAAGGGAAATTCGACATTATAAATATTGAATTCAAAAACGGAAATGCATATAAAGTAATAGATAAAGTCATAACTGAAAAAGAATTAAAGTTAAATCCGTATTTTTATGCAGGGCAAATAAAAAAGACGGGAGATAATCAATACGAACTAACTCATTTTAATGACCAAAATGAGCCTGTTACGGAAACTTTAAACAGCGAAGAATGTATGACTATTTTAGCTAAAGAGCATTCAATATTTTAATATTTATCTTATAAAATTCGTAAATACTGTAGTTTCGTTTTTTGGAAGCGAGATACCGGCTTTTTCGGCAGCTTCTCTGCATTTCAAATGCCAAGCCATATTGCGGGCAAGTATTCTCATATTTTGCATACCTTCTAAATCCTGTTTAACTTCTTCAGCATTTGAGCCATGCACCATATTCCAATATCTGCCGGATATAATAGGCATTTGGCTGATAGTAAAATATTTATTTAACTGGTCTAAAGTCGCAGTTGTTCCTGCCCTTCTCGCACTTACAATTGCCGCACCCGGTTTATGCATATAATAATAACTTCTTCCTGATGCTGATGCTGCAAAAAATGCCCTGTCAAGAAATGCGGTAGCACCACCTGAAGCAGAAGCATAATGAACCGGCGAACCGAATATAAATCCGTCAAAATCTTTCGCTTTTTCTATAAATGTATTAACATCATCATCTATTACACATTTGCCAAGTTTTTTACAAGCATAGCAGGCTCTGCAAGCACTAACAGGCTGTGTTCCTATTTGATATATTTCAAAGTCCACACCTTCTTCTTTTAATGTTTTTGCAATTTCTTCAAGAGCAGTATATGTACAGCCGTTTTTATGCGGTGAACCGTTAAATAATAATACCTTCATTAATTCTCCCTTAATATTATATTAAATCACGACATTCAATATCGGTATATTTCTGGCTTCTGTCTGTTATTTTAATTTTATTTATAATTTTTGTACGTTTTTTACGATAGAGCATATCTACAAATGCTTCTATACGAGTAACAAAACCTGCTTCACCGGTTTGTTCATCTATGGAAAGATTTAAAATAGGCTTATTGCATTTTCTGGCAAATCTGTCCATTCTTTCAAGCATTAAAGAATCAGGGCCGCATCCGAAGGCATTAATTGTAATAATACCGTCAATTTGTTTATTTTTTATGTAATGAGCTGCCGCACCGGTTATTTCATATTCATTTGCCCAGTATAGTTTTGAGCGCATTGCTTTCAATCCTTCTGCCATCTGTTCTAATGTCAATTGGTCGGCAGTATAGACTTTTACATCAAGTTTTTCAAGCTTATCAAATATTTTCATACTGACGCGTTCATCATATAAATTGTAGCCGTGTGCAATTAATGCAATATTAATCGGATATGTTTTTGAATTATCTGCTATTACAACTTTGTTTTCCATAGCATATTTTAAAGCTTTTTTATAAGGAAAACCGTTCCTTGTCATTACATGAAAATTATTATATACTTTCCAAGCATTTTTAGATGCACGTTTTATAACATTCATGTCTGTAATTCCAAACGGTTTTACCGCTTCAGCTAAAAATTCATACAACCCTTGTTTCTTTTCTGATTTATCAAGAGTTGCTTCTATCATAGTAAAATCACGTTTTATAACATTTCTGATTAAATCAGGCAAACCTCTTAATTTTGAACAATTGTATATTTTTGGTGCTATAGATTGAATTGAAGGCACAAATATTTTATCAATACCTTTATCCAAAAGATTCAAAATATGTCCTACATATACTTTAACAGGTAAACATGTTTCAGGTACAACAAGAGAAGCGCCTGTTGACATTGTTTGCTTCGTAGTAGGATCAGAAAGCACTATTTCTATTCCCAAATCCGAGAAAAAACCGTACCAGAACGGAAAAAAATTATAATATGATAAAGCTCTTGGAATTCCGATTTGCATTAATACACGTCCTCTACTACTAGTGTTATATAGGATTATAACACGAACAAATTATTTTTTGCCGATACCAAAAATATTGTTAAATAAAGGATATTTTTTTGTAAATTTAACAAACTTTTTTTTATCATTAATCTGACAAATATAAATTCCTATAAATACAAGAATACAAGCGGCAAATTGTTTTAAATTAAAAGTTTCGCCAAGAAAAAACCATCCGAAAAATACGGCTGCAACCGGCAGCATAAATAAAAACGGGGAAAATTTACTGGCTGGCAGAGTACAAATTGCAAAGTTATATAAGGCATACGCAACAACAGTCAGTATACCGAGATACAAAACAATAAATAAACTCGGATTCATAACTACAGAGAAATTTCCGCCGTCAAATATATTATATAAAGCAAAAAATATAAGACCTCCAACTACCGAAATACCGGCCAAAAAGAACGGCGGGTACTTTTCCATTAAATATTTTGTAGTTATAACACAGGTATCGGTTAGTATTATTGCAATAAGTTCTAAAAAGTTTCCAAGCAAAGGATTAGGCGCCAACTCGGATTCGTCCGACGACAAACTCAATAAAACCGAACCTATTATAGAAATAAAAAGTCCTAAATAAACAAGTTTCACAAATTTTTCTTTTAATATGATACGGGCAGCTATAACAAGTATTACCGGTTCCAATGCACTTACTACTCCCGCCTGACCGGATGTCGTATATTTCAGAGCATTGGTTTCAAATATAAAATATAAACAGGGTTCGCATAACATCATTAAAAGAATTAATTTTATGTCTTTAAAATCAATTTTTATATGTCTGTATAAAGTAAAAATAAAAGGAATGAAAAGGATTGTGGAAACAAGCATCCTAAATGCCATTAATTTAGGAGTTGAATAATATTCCAAACATATTTTTGTAGCGGTTAATGTTGTACCGTATAACAATACTGCTATAGATATTGACAGATAAGCAAAAAGCTCATTTTGATTTTTATATTTGGATAAGAAATCCTTCATTTCATATAAATTCCTCAATTCCTTAGAAAAACAATAGTTACATAATCAAATAAAATCAATTAAAAATCAAATAAAAATAAGAAATATTTAACAAAAATATATTAAAATATTTGATGTTTTTTTAAGAAATATTTTGATTTTTTTATATTTTGTAATATAATGTAAACAAAGGTAATATTTTGTAATGTTAAGGGGTCTACGAAATGACGGAAAATAATGAATTACAAGCCGAACAAGAATCTCATCAAAAAATACTTGTAGCAGATGATGAAGCAAGTATCAGAAGAATCTTGGAAGCTCGTTTAAGCATGATTGGCTACGATATTGTTACTGCAACAGACGGAGAAGAAGCTATTGCAGCATTTAATAAACATAATCCTGATTTAATCGTTTTAGATGTTATGATGCCTAAAATAGACGGTTATGGTGTTACAAGAGAAATAAGAAGAACATCAGATGTTCCGATAATCCTTCTTACCGCTTTAGGTGATGTTTCAGAAAGAATTACAGGTCTTGAATTAGGTGCAGATGACTATGTTATAAAACCATTCAGCCCTAAGGAACTCGAAGCAAGAGTTAAAGCAGTACTTAGAAGAACAAACACAAAAGAAGTTTCGGCACCTACAAGCAAGGTTGCAAAAAATGTTATAACTACAGGCAATATTAGAATTGATACCGCAAGACGTCAGGTATTCAGAAAGAATGAACGTATAAGATTAACAGGTATGGAATTCAGCCTTTTGGAATTATTGGTAAATAATTCAGGTCAAGCATATTCAAGAAATGAAATATTACAGCATGTTTGGTCATATCCGCCGGATCACAGAATTGATACTCGTGTCGTAGACGTACATATTTCAAGACTTCGTTCAAAACTTGAAACAGACCCTGCAAATCCGGAATTAATTCTGACTGCAAGAGGTATCGGATATATGTTCCAAAGAATTTCTTAGTTGAAATTATATATATAAAAAGAGAGGCATCTGCCTCTCTTTTTTAATTGGTATCAATATATTATATTATTTTTTTCTTTTCTTTTTCTCTTTCTTCGTGTTTATCTATCATTTGTTGAAGTTCTTCGGGTAAAACGGTATTATGTGCAACAGCTTTTTCCTGCAAACCTTTTTCCAATAACACGACTTCTTTATTTTTGAGGTTTTCACTTGCTTCTACAACATCTCTGTCGTGATAGAATTCTACAATTTTAATACAGTTTTCGGAAGGAGCTGAATTTTCTGCCAATCTTTCCTGAACCGGATAACTTGCCCATTCATCAGGAATTTCATCAATTGAATTATAATATTTGCCGTCAGGTGCAAGTCTTTTATCAATTTCTTTTTCAAGTACCTTTTGTACATAAGATTTTTGACTTTTAAATCTGCAAGGAATAATTATTTCGGAGCCGATAACTTCTTCAGGGTCTCGTTTTTCATATTTTTTAAACATTTCTGAGGCAAGATGCAGATGTCCGAGCTCTATATCCAAAAAGATTTCCCAATATTTTTTAATTTCGTCATCGACTTCATCTTCAAAACAGGTATAATAGTTACAAACTTCCGTAAATTCGTGAAGTAATAATTTCTCAAGCATAGTTTCGGAAGGGTCAATCAAGGATTCATACATAGTAACGTGTTCTTCTTCAACATCTTTTATTTCGGCATAAGTTTCTCTCAGAACATGGTCTCCGTACATAAATCCGTGTTCCGCATAGAAATTGTGAGTTTGCTGTTCTCCCGACAATACGGTTAAAATGTTGACCTTTGTTTGAGGTGAAGCAGTGGATTTATCATAGTGATTACGAAGTCTTAGACTGTTACAATTATGATGATGCTGAGTCGGGCGACCTATAATAACATCTGTTTGTCCTTGTACTATGTCATTTGGTTCAAGTCCTTCTCTCATATAAGCAAATTGTGCATATCTGTACAGGTGGTCAAAATCCTCCAATAATCCAAAGTTAAATGTTTCTTTAACGTATTTATCGGGTTCATTTTGTGCCAGCCAAGCAGTTAAATCAACAGCAACCTGTTCATATCCTAAAGTTGTTTCTAATACTGATTGGTCTTCGGGACACATCCAATTACAGGTCATTTGCTGTTGATTTTCAATTCGTCCCATCCTTGAGATATTTGCTCTGTCTTCGCTGTCAATTTCAGCCATAAACCTGTTTAATTGATGTTTAAATCCCCAGCCTTCGACTTCAATTCCGTTCATTAAAATCTGGCGGGTTCTTGTATAACAATCAACTTTTTGTTTTTTATAGGGTTTTGCTACAATTTGATGCCAATTTCTAAGTTGTTTTTCTAAAGATATTCCTTTTTCTTTTAGCGGATTAAATGTCATAATATACTCCTTAAAACTTTTATTTTGAAAGAACTTAGTTCTTCGGATATTTTATAAAAAAATATTGTCGGATAAATTGGTCACATAACTATCTTTTCGGACTATATTAACTGCCTGTTTTTTGATTCTTTTAGGTATATAATAAGAAGCGAAGTTTTATTATTGAGAAGTAAAGACATGAAAAAACTGCCGATTATAGAAATAACTCTTGTTCTATTAGGGTCACTATTGTACTTTTTTGCAAACATGCAAAGGGTTGCCATTCCGGGAGCAATTTTTACGCTTCTTTTGGATGACTTGCACACATCGGCACAAAGCATTGCATCATTAGGTGCATCATTTATGTATATTTATGCAATCAGCCAGCTATTTGTAGGCATTCTTATTGCAAGATACGGCGGATTTAGAGTAGTAACATTAGGGGCAGTATTGTTTTTCATAGGAAGTCTTATATTTCCGCTTGCGAATTCCATGCCTGTCTTGTATTTCAGTCGAATATTAACAGGATGCGGCTCTGCCAGTTTTTATCTTGCAATGATAAATGAAACAAGAAAGATTGTTTCTCATAAAAATTTCGGGTTAGCACTTTCTTTTGTTTTATTAATAGGGTATTTAGGCGGAATTGTTGCAAATGCACCTATTGTTATTTGCATTAATAATTTAGGCTGGAGAAAAGTCTTTCTAATAACTGCAATAGCTACAACCATAATTGCTTTATTATTCATTATAATAAATATCTTTTCTAAAAAACCCGAAGTAAACAAAGATGTAAAAATCAATTTCAGCTTATATAAAGAAGTTTTGAATAAAAAAAGAAATCTGAATTTATATACTTTTGCCTGCATAAACTACGGATTATATTACGTAATGCAAACCGTTATAGGTAAAAAATTCCTTGAAGATTATTGCAGTATGTCTGTTATTAATTCGGCAATGATTTTATCGGCAATGGGAATGTTATATGCTTTTTCAGGTTCGATTATTGCTTTTATGAGTAAATTATCTCTAAATAGAAGAACTATATATTTAAGAATTGCGACATTAAATACATTGTTTACTTTCCTCTGTATTTCAATATGTATTATTTTTAATATAAAAACTCCCGTAATACCGTGTATTTTATTCTGTGCAATAGCATTCTGGGCAAGTCTTTCACCGCTTCTTGTACCTTTATTACACGATATAAACGGAGAAAAAAATTCCGCTGCTTCGGTAAGCATAATGACTTGCGGATTTTATATTGCAGTAGGACTTTTAGGGAATTTTACGGGATTTTGTCTGGATAAATTAAATTTTCCGAATATAACCGAACATAGTGCATACCTTATAATATTTGCATTCTGTACCTGCATTGCTGTTCTTGCTTGTGTTAATTGCTTTAAAATAGAAGAATCCGCAAAAACAAAACGTATGCTTCAATATATCCAACATCATCTTGATATTGAGAAAGAACCGGAAGGAAAACACTGGCACGACAAATACGAACACGATTTGTATAATAACGTGTAATAGCATAGATAATTTTTATTTAATTTCAAACTATATTTCTAATTGTTTGTTCTAACAATTTATTTTTCTCTTGAGAATCAGTTTCTATGTATATTCTTAATAACGGTTCCGTTCCGCTTTTTCTTATTAAAACATTGCTTCCGTCATCTAAATATAATTTCAACCCGTCTATAGAATTTGATTTCAATATTTTATAGTCTCCCAATACGGAATATTTACTAAATTTTTCTATTATTTTATCCTGTTCTTCTCTTGATTCTAATTTTAAATCTACTCTTTCATTAAAGAAACCTCTTTTCAACTCAGCCAGAAATTCGCTATGAAGAGTATATAAAGGCTTTCCTGAATATGCAAGCATTTCCATAACAAGCAGATTAGCCAATATTCCGTCTTTTTCGGGGATATGACCTTTTATGCTCAATCCTCCTGATTCTTCACCGGCAATAAGCACATCATTGTTTCTCATAGCACTGCCGAGCCATTTAAAGCCCACTGCGGTTTCAATTACATCTACATTATTCAATTGTGCATATAAGTCCAGCATAGAGCTTGCACCAACCGTTTTGGCAAGTTTCCCTGTCATTCCTTTATTATTTTTTAAATGCTTCATTAACATACAAATAATATCATTTGCCGTTATGAAATTACCTTTTTCATCAAAAACACCAAATCTGTCACCGTCACCGTCATTACTCAATCCTATATTACCGTTTTCTATACACAATTTTTTTAGTGACGGTAAATATTTTTCTTTAGGATCCGGCATAAATCCGCCAAAATTAATATCCCGTTCCATATTTTGGCAATTATTCTCTATTTTATATTCGTTTAATATACGTTCAAATATTTTGGCAGCAGCACCATGATGCCCGTCATAATTTATTTTTATATTTGTATTTTTAATTTTTTCTATATCTATAACAGAAATTATATGTTTTAAATAATCCTCATCAAATGAAACTTCTGATAAAGTGCCTTCTGTTTTGGCATGAATAAAATTCGTTTCTAAATTTTCCACTATATTTTTGACCATATAATCTTCGGCAGGGCCGCCATACGGAGGGATAAACTTAATTCCCAAATATTCTGGAGGATTATGTGAAGCAGTAAGCATAATTGCATATGCTTTTTTATATAAAGCCGAATATGCAAGAACAGGTGTCGCAACAACTTTATTACTTAATTCAATATTAAACCCGAATTTTGAAAGCTTTTTTGCAATATAAGAAGCAAATTCATCAGCTTCATTTCTCGGATCATATCCTATTAATATTTTTTTATCAAACCCTGTTTCATTATAAATGTAATTAGCAATCCCATTTATAACTTTATCTGTATTTTCATAGGTAAAATCTTTATTTAATACTGCTCTCCACCCATCAGTACCAAATTTTATATCAGTCATATTCTGCCCTTTTTATTTATTTTATGTACAATAATTTTATATAAGAAGTAAAGGTTTAGCAAATGTCTGATTTATCATATGAGAATATATATTACTTAGGACCCGACGGTTCTAATACATACAATGCTTTGTTAAGATTTATGGAACTCACTTCAATAAAAATAAAAAATAAAAAGCCTCAAAAAAGTATCAAAGCCGCCCTTGCAGAATTGGAAAAAGATTATTCTTCAATATGTATATTGCCGATGGAAAATTCTATTGAAGGTATTGTTCGTGAAACAATAGATAATTTTCTAAGATTTAATGATAATTCAATAAATGTACAAGGCGAAATAACACTTAAGATTGAACATAATCTCCTTTCATCAGCAGATAACAAAGATAAAATAAAAAAAATATACTCACATCCTCAAGCTCTTGCTCAATGCAGTAATTATTTATTTAAAAATTTTCCGAATGCCGAGTTAAAAGAAGTTTCTTCAACCAGCTATGCCGCAGAAAAAGCAGCAGAAGAAGGCAGTGATTGTGCTGCAATTGCGAATAAAACTTGTGCGGAATTATTCGGATTGAATATTATTGATTCAAATATTAACGATGAACAGGGCAATAAAACAAGATTTTACATACTTTGCAGAGATAAATTATTTGATACAAAAGAAGGAAAAACAGCATTGATGCTCTCTACAAAGAATGAATCCGGAGCTTTGTGTAAAGTGCTTCAAATTCTATATAATCATAATATTAACCTTACTTGCATAGATTCAAGACCATCAAAAAAGAAATTAGGTGAATATTTGTTTTTTATGGAACTTGACGGATTAAAAGAAGACTATAGAATAAAACTGGCAATTGAAGAATTAATTAATTATGTACCGTATATGAAGATATTAGGTTCTTTTGGTTCATATTAAAAAAGGGAATTCAACAGAATTCCCTTTTTATAATCTACTATATATTTTAAGTCTATGCTTTAAATGCATTAGTAATTTTTTCTTTAATATTTACAAATAAATTTTTTGCTTTCGGAATTATACCGTTTTCTTTATCTGCAGCTTTTGCAAAAAAATCTTTTACTTTGGTAATAATACCTGTTTTTTTATCAGATGCTTGTGAACAAAGGTCTTTAACTTTTGCACCTAAACCTGTTTCTTTATTTGTTACCTTTTTATATAAATTTGAAACATATTCTGTTGCCTTTTTGAAAATACCTGTTTCTTTAACTTTAGAATATAAGTTTGATGCTTTTTTTGAAACAGTATGAACTACCGAATTTATAGCTTTTGCAACAGTACCTGCAATACCGCTTTTTTCTGCCAATTTAGCGGTTGTTCCTGTTTTAGTTGCTATTGCAATTGCGGCAAGAGTGCCACCGGCTGCAATAAGTCCGGCATGCGATTTTTTCGTATTATTTACGTTTGTATATGCCGGTGATAATTGAACATTTCCAGTTTTCATTTTTATACTCCTGATTATTATATTTTCCTGCCTATATAAAGCATATGAACATGGTTTTTTGCCATGATAATATGAATTGTAAAAAGAACTTTACAATTCAATTTTAATATAAAAATATTCCATAAAAAATTTTATAAAAAGATATTGTAACAATTTCCGGTGAAATATAAGAAAATAAAAACGGAAACTTTTAAAAGTTTCCGTTTTAATAAGGTAATTATTTTTGTATTTGTTGCATAAGCCTTGCTTGCTTTTGCATTACAGTCCTTTGTGCTTCATCTAATAAAGCAATTTGTTTTTGAACAGCTTGGGAATGTTTTTGAACTGCTTCTTGCAAAGGGTTTATACCTTGCGAACCCACTCAATTGCCCATTTTAATAGCTGATTGTATAAATTTTTCTAATTTAGCAATTTGTTTTTCGATACCTAATTTTGCATTGTCTGTTGTAGCTGCTGCTAAAGCTTTTTGTGCATTTGCAAGTTTTTCTTTTGCCATTTCTAATCGAAGTTTATTTGCTGTAGCTACATCTCTGCCATCACCAACAATTTCTCTTATTCTGTTTAATTTTGCCAATTCATCAGCATCTTTATCTACAGCTTTCTTAAAGAACTTTGTTGTAATTATATCTTTTACTTTTGCTGCTTTTTCTGCTACAAATAAACCTGCTTTTTTAGCATAACCGGCAACTTTTTGAACCATTTGATTATCACCTTTATAATCAAGTTTGCCTTTCTTTGCTGCATATGCTAAACCTGCTGCTGCAGCTGCTGCCAATAAAACTGTTTTTAACAATCCATGTTTTGATTTTTTTGCTGCACCGTTATGTTTAATTCCGGTTGCAGGAACTGGATTTTCTTTTCTTTGATATAATTGCGGTTTATTTATCAAATCTGAATAAGATGATTTGAAACTTACAGGACTTAAATACATAATTACCTCCTTACTACTACGAAATTTATAAAACTTCTGAAGTATTATTTTTGACTTTCCAATAGGAATTATTAACAAAATGTAACAATAAATAACTACCTGTTTAACACCGAATTGCTATTTAATTATAGCATATATGAAAGTTTTATGGAAATTTTTTTACTATTTTGGAATATTTTTTTTATGTCTGCACTCTACTAGTATAGGTAGGTTTGTTTTAGGGAGAAAATATTAATGAGTACTTTAGAGTCGCAAATATTAACAATTGATGAAAACGCATATAATTACGCAAAAATATATTCATCTCTTTTATCTGATGAATATCAAAGAAAAAGATCCTATGCAAGCATAGTTGCATTATATGCCTTTATAAATCTAATTGAAGAAACACCGTATCAAATACAAAAATCAATGACTCTGTTTAGAAATCCTCAAATCAATGAACAATTTGAAATTTCCGATTTATATATTAATAACTGGCATTTGGACATCCGTGTTTTTACCGAAGGTGATGCGGTACTTGTTCCTAAAATACATTATTCAAGCGGAATTATTCCGGATTTTTATATTGTAATTAAAGTTAATAAGAATTTAACAAAAACTGAATTAGTAGGTATTGCCGATACTTCAAATGACAAACACGAGCAATTTGACAATAATTATTACAGTATTCCTCTTGATTCATTAATTACTTATGATGAATTTCTCAATAAAATTGAACAACCCAAAGCCCAAAATTTCACAGAGAAAGACCACGAAATATTTGCAGAATCATATTTGAGTTTAATGGACAACGATATTGATACTCAAACAAAAAATAAGTTATTAAAACATCTTTTTGAATGTAATGAATGCCGAACAGAATTTTGCTGTTTCACCGGTTTTGAAATGGTTAGCTGCAATTCAGAGAAATACCCCAACTTATTTGAAGACCAAATGCTTGGAATAATCGGTGCACAAAATGTTGATGATAAAAAATACGAAGGAAAAGAAGAAACAATATATATAGGTGATGATGATACCGAAAATGATCTTATAGAAGAAGCTGACGATTCTACTCTTTCTGAAATTACCGAAGAAGAGAATTCATCAAATGATATGACTCAAGAATCTCCGACAGAAGAAGAATTGACGGAAACTGAACCAACAGAAGAGCAAACAGTATCAGACATTCTTGATGAATTGTTCGGCGAAGAAGAAACGTATACGGATTCCAATGAATATGAAGATAAACCTATTGATACATCTGTTTCTGCGCAATCTTTAGTCTCAACCGATAATGATAACGATGTAGCTGATAATATACTTGAAGAAGATCCTATTACAATGGATTTTCAAAATGAAGACTTTAACATCATAGGCAAAGAAGATGAAAGTGAAAATATTATCGATACAATAGCCGAAGACAATGACATAGAAAACATTGATAACGAACTGGTATTAATTGATGACGATACAACAGAGAAAATTCAGGAAGACACCGAACCTGCAGTTAATGCAGAAGAAGAAAAAATTGAAACATATACACAGAAAGTAATTAAAGGATATGATGAGTTTGGAGAACCTGAATATTCATATATTACAAACATAGATCAAGATGAAACACAAAAAGGCGGAGAGGATGATATTCCGCTGGAAGATTATGAAGGTTCAAAAGAAAATACCGAACCTGTTTCTGAAATTGAAACAATTGAAGATTCAGAAGAAGAAGGAATCATTGATAATAATGAAACTATAGATAAAATACCTGCTTCTCAAGAAGACTATAATTATTATCAGGAAAATGAATCAGAAGAAAACGTACAAGAAGAAAATAATGACGATATACAAAACTACAATGTGCCAGAAGAAGCTAACAAAGAAGAATATGAAGAAGAAGTTTCCGGAGAAGATATGAATAATAATAATGATGATGAATTAGAAAACAGTAAATCAATTGACGAATCAGAAGAATATGATGAAGATGACAATGCAGAAAATATAGAATATTCTGATGATGAAGAATATGACGAGGAAGGAAACGAAGAAGAAGAAGAAGAAGAAGAATATGATGAAGATGGACTGCCTATCGAGAAAAAATCATCTAATTCAAAATTGATAGCAATTATTGTTGGAATATTTGTTCTAATCGGACTTGCAGGTGCAGGTACCTTTATGCTTGTAAAAAATAAATTAAATAATCCTCCTGCTCCGCAAAATGTTCAACAAGAACAAACTGAAGAACAACAGCAAGATGAAAATATGTTTGAAGATGAAAACAATAACGGGGAAGAAAATATCACTGACGAAAACGGTGAAAACCCTGATGAAAAAGAAAATAATGAAGAAAATCCGGATGAAAATAACCAAGAAGAAGGAAACGAGGAAAACAATCAGGATAACCAATTAACAGAAGAAGATTTAATTCAGAATAACAATGAAGAAAGACCTGAAAATCCGGAAGGCAATATAAATAAAGCTATTGTAAATTCATTTACTCAAAACAGAAGCGGAGTATCTTTAAGAGAATTAAATTGGTTCTGCACAACAGAATTATTCTCAGATAAAGCCTTCAAAAATTATCTTCAAAATTTAGATAACACATTAAAACAAAATTTAAGAAATAATTTTATGAACGCAACTGAAACACCGCAGAATGACTCAGTAGAAGCCAAGTTTGCAGTGGATAATAACGGAAATCTTAAGAAAGTTATTATCTCAAAATCAAGCGGTTCAGAAGAAATAGATAACATTGTGTTACAAAGTATTAATGAAACCTTTGAAGGCGAAAAGAGCCAAATTCTCAATGATAGCGAACTTAAATCCGATATGTATTTCTTAAAAGTGGTAATAAAAATATAATTTATGTTATTATGTTTTATGGGTATGCGAGATTAGAGAATTTAACTTGTGCTTTTATTAGAAGAACAAAGATCATTAATAGAAAAATTTGTTAAGGCTAATAAAAATTTTAGCGGTAACGAAGATTTATTGGAAGATTTTTGTAGCGAAGCTTTTCAAAAATCATATATGGTGTTTAACTCAACTTCTAATGTTCAGAAAATTGAAAGTTATGTTTCAAAAGTTGTACATACATCTATATTAAGCGTACTTAAAAATTCCGGCAGAGTCAGACGTACAAATGAAGGTTTTATTCCTACAAAAGAAATAAAAGTGCCTGAGTTTACTTCAAAAACAGAGGTAAAGACTCAACCTTTAGGTCCTTCTTTTGTTCTTGACTTCCCCGACCCGAAAGAAACAGCAGAAGAAATACTTATTACAAAGGATTGTCTGCAAAAAATTGCTGATGCTGTTTGCATAATACATAAAGAAGTCCCTTCTCAATTATTCTTGGATATCTTTTACAAGAGATATGTAAAAGGTGAAAAACAGAAAGAAATAGCAAATGATTTAGGTCTTTCTCAATCTGAAGTTAGTAAACGTCTGTTGCAATTATCAAAACTTATCAGCAATTTTTTAGACAGTAGCAAAAGTTAGGCTTAATTATGATATGTCCCAGATGCGGTTCCGAAATATCTGATAATGTTAACAGATGCAGTCATTGCGGTCTAAAAGTTAATATTCGCTGCCCCGAATGTAAGACTGTTAATACTTTTGGTGTTAAATATTGTAAGAATTGCGGTTTTGATTTCTTAATTTCTTGTCCCGTCTGCGGAAGCACAAATATTTATCTCGCAAAAGAATGCAGAAAATGCCATTCCCCACTGACTCCGCATAAAAGAAATAAACAAAAACAGGCTTCTTCGATAAAAAGATTAAGAGAAAATAATTCAATTGAAGTAGTAAATGCTTTCAGCTCAGGGCAAGAACTTTATGGTTCTATGCATAAAACCAAGATTAATGATGCTATTAATACACAAAAATCGGAAGAAATAAATAATTCAAGAACCGTAAACGAAGGAATGCCTTTTGTTGAAGAGACGAATGAACAAAAGCAAAGCAATGAACAGATATTCCAAGTCAATGAGAAGGCGGATATAGACGAAATTCAAACTTCTGAAAGCAGTGCATTATTTGAGACTGATGAAAATTCGGAAGAAGAACACATTCAAATTGAAGAAGCAGCGGATGAAAGTGTAAAAGATACCGAAGATAAACAAGAAGAAATATCAGATAAAGCAATTCCTGTAGAACAAGAACCAACAGAAGAATTATCAGCTGAAAAAGAACTTGAACAGGTATTCAATGATGATGAGTTATTAATATCAAATGATAGTGATGAAGTTTTGGAAGAACTAAATGAAGAAATTCCGGAGCATCACGATTTTGAAGACCGAGAAGAAATTCCCATTGTAATACAACCTGAAGCTGTTGAAAAAACTCTTCATTTACTGACAAATTCATTAAATAAACATATTATAGCAATTAACGGACCGGAAGGAAGCGGAAAAACAGCAATACTAAATCAAGTATGTTCAGATATAGAGAATAAAGGTTTTATTTCTTTGTACGGAAGCTGCACCCCGTTAGTTCAAATTACAAGTTTCGGTTTTTTTCAGGATGCTTTTCTCAGAATGATGGGATTTCCTCCTTATACAAACAGCATAGAATCTTTTACGAAAGAATTTAAAAAGAGTAATTTTTCTAAAGTATTCGGTTCTATGAATACAAGTGAATCAAACCTGTTTATAAATATGTTATATCCTTCTCAGAAAGATGCCTTTGAAAATATTCTTACAAATAAAAAACGAATGTTTGCGGTTCTTGAAAAAGCCTTAAAATCATTCTTAACTGATAATAATTTAATCATAATTATTGATAATTTTGAATTATTAGACGGTGCATCTTATGATTTTATAAATCATATATTAAAAAAAGGATTTTTTAATAACAGATTAAAACTTCTTGTTGCATATCAAGAAAACAAAGCAATACAAAGCTATTTTGATTTACTTGCGGATGAAGAAAAATTATTTGAAACCATAATTATAAAACCGCTTGAAAAAGAATCACTTCTTGAAGTTGTAAGTCATAGTTTTATGTTTAATATTAAGGACGTATTGGAGCAAAGTTATCTGGACAGCCTTATAGAAAAATCCGAAGGCAATGCAATAAGACTTGAACAAGAAATAGCATTGTTGATTAATTCAGGATATATACAAATTGAGAATAATGAAATTTCAGTAAATATTGAAAAAAGTCCTGAGATACAGCCTGCATCATTTTCGGAATTGATAAAATTAAGATTAAATTCTCTAACTCCGGCTGCAAGAAATATTTTATATATGGCAGCAATTATGGGATACAGATTTGCAACAGGTGTATTATGTCAGGCAGCTTCAATACAGCCGGATAAAGCAGTTAACCTTTTAGGCTATTTAATTCAGGAAATGTTTATTACTCAAGTTGATAATTATACTTGTGAATTTAAAAATTTAACTTTATGGAAACTTATATACCAAGAAGCAAAAGAAGATTTATTATATAAGGAAAATTCGGAATGTCTATATAGTACATTAAAACAGTTAATTCTTTCGAGCAATCTTCAAAAAGTAATATCTTGCACCGAGGCTTTATCTAAAAATGAATCCTTTATAATCTGGCAAAATACCGCAAGTATAACAGCAAAACTCGGAGATACAAATTTATATGTTATAGCTCAAAAACAATGTTTAAAAATACTTGAGGAACAGGATAATAATGATTCGGAAGATATTAAAGCACAAATATATGAAGAAATAGGGAAATTACTGTGCGAAAAATCACCGAAAGAAGCTGTAACTTATCTCGCAAATGTACTTGATTCAGAAATTAAAGACAATAATATTCGTAAAGTTATTGATTTATCAGGATATTTTGTTAAAAGCTGCTATTTAAGCGGAAACTATTTTGGTGTTACGGAAGCTGTAGACACAATAATTAAACAGCTTGAAGATTCAGCTACAATAAGCTCCATTGACGTGGCGCTTATAAAGACCAGAAAACTGCGAGCTTTATTAAATATCGGAAACAGCGAACAGCTTATTAATATAGCGAATGAAGAGATTATTCCTGTATTGGAGAGAGGTCTTGAAATAGAACAAAAGGATAATCAATACAAAAATCTTATTATAAATGCATGGTTATTAACAAAAATTACTCTTGCAAAAGCCTACGGTATACAAGGAAACAGTGCGATTAATGATGTTATTTTAGATTTAAGAAATTTCCTTGAAAAATACAAAACTAATTCGGATTATTATTTAGTTCAGACCGATATTATTACTGCTTTTGCTAAAACCGTATCAGGAGAGATTAATAAATCAACTGCCATTTTAAACAATATTTCAAATGAATACAAAGACAGGAAAATGGAAACAAATCTTCTTGCGGAATGGAATTTAATCAATATAATTAACAGAGTTCTTTCGGGCAAAAATAATGATTTAAAAATAGATTTGTTTGAACTTGCCGCATTTACAAATAATATAAACGAACACTTTATTAAAAATATAGTAAAGCTTATATTAGGATATGTAATAAAAGAAGAAGGCGATGCTGCAAAAGCTCTGGGAATATACAATGAAGAAATTACATATTTTGCAAAAGAAAAAGTAGCTATAGGTGCATTATTATCTTGGGCATTAATTTCTGAAATATACAGAGATACCGGAGATGAAGATAAAGCACTAAATACAGCAACAAAAGCTCTTGATATTGCAAAAGGCCCTAAAATCAATAACTATTTCTTTATCATATATTTTAAGAAAATTCTTGCCGAATTGTATTTACAGCGCGGTGATTTGGAATCTGCAAAAATGTATTTGGAAGAAGCAATAATAATTGCAAAGAAATTCAATTTAAAATACCAGTTAACTGAGCTATATATTGCTTATGCAACATATACGGAAGAAGTTATGAAAGCAAAACGAATATATTCTTCAGCTAACGTAAAAACAGCATATGATTTATATACAAAAGCTGTTCAATCAGCAAAAGAATTAAATTTAGGAAACTTATCCGACAAGGCATACAAAGCTCGTGCAGGATTTAAGACTTTTTGTCAATTAAATTCAATAGAACTCTAATTTAACAAGAGAAATCCCAAATTGAGATAAAAAGCAAAAGTTACCCATATAAAATATGGAATTAATAAATATGCTGCAATTTTTGAATGTTTATAGAATAAAATTATTGTAAATAAAATAAATATCCACATTAATACCAGTACCGCCAGCGCGGAGACGATATTTTTCATTCCGAAAAATACATTGCTCCACGCAAAATTTAATATTATTTGAATAAAAAAACATAAAAGTCCTTTTATTTTATCTTTGTTTATACCGTTTGATATAAAAACAATTAAAGCAGCTGCAATAAGTATATACAAAATTATCCAAGCGACCGTAAAGATATCGTCAGGCGGAGTTAAAAAAGGTTTATTTAAATTATTGTACCAGTCCATATTTTGCATAATTTAAATATAGAACCTTTTTTTAATAAAAAAACTGTCCGTTTGTTTAAATTATAAGACTATATTTTTACTTAAGACATTCCAATATAATATCTCTTGCTTTTATAGCCTGCTCTTTAGTTGCAGGGGGTACATTTTTTAATTTATATTCTATTCCTAAGTTTTCATATTTAGGAACTGCCATATTATGGTATGGCAATATATCTAAGGCTTTTATATTTTTTAACTGTTTTAGAAATTTCCCTAATTCTCGTAAATATTCTTCTTTATCAGTTATTGAAGGAACAACAACATGTCTTATCCATACGGGAATATTCTTATAAGAAAGATATTTTGCAAAATTTAAAACATTTTCATTTGAAAAACCGGTAAGTTTTTTATGTTCTTCATTATTTATATGCTTAATATCAAGAAGAACTATATCCGTATATTTTATTAGTTCATCAAATTTTGAAATTTCTTTTTCATTGAATAAAATACCTGATGTATCAAGTGCAGTATGAATAGATTTTTCTTTAGATTTTTTAAATAAATCAATAATAAAATCAATTTGCATAAGAGGCTCTCCGCCTGTAACGGTAATACCCCCGTTTTTAAGAAATTCCTTCACTCCATCATATTTTATTAATATTTCAGACGAAGTCATTTGTTTATTAACTGCTGTATTCCATGTATCAGGGTTATGACAATACATACAACGCATAGGACAGCCTTGCATAAACACAACAAATCTTATCCCCGGTCCGTCAACAGTGCCGAAACTTTCTATAGAATGAATATTTCCTTTTAAAAGATTATCCATAATAAATTATTATACAACTTATATGTTTTGAAGCATATCCGAGAATTGAGGAAGGTTTTGTTCTTCCGTATTTTCTTCTATATTTTGAGAAGGATTTACTTCTTGTTTTTGTTCAATAACTTCTTGTTGTTTAGGTATTTCCTGTATTTCAGAATGTTGAACCTGAGGTTTTATTAATGTATTTTCAGGCATTCTGTCAGGCGCAATCCACTCAAATGAATTTATAGAATTCATTGCTTTTATATCACCTAAAATATTAACTTTAAACGTATTAGTTGGAGTATTAGGATTACTTAAATCAGGTATGTTATCCATTATGGATTTTGGAACAACACTAAAATCTATATCTTTACCTGATGCTTGACCGCTAAATAATTCAGAGAGAGAAACATTCCAAAATGTACCGACTTTATTTGCTATATCATCCGATATTTTGCCGTATATATCAAGATTTGATTGATTTGTCAGCATATTATGTCTGCCTCTTATATACAGGCTCATTTTATTTCCGACAGTTTGAATACCGTCTGATATAATATATCCGTTCTGGAACAATACATTTCCTTTTGCGCTTTTAAATTGCTCGGTTTTATCGTGACGAAGCACATCTGCAACCCTATTTAATGTGGCATTAAATATACCGTGATAAAACAGATTTTTGGCTGATAAGTAATATTCAAATTTACCGAGTGTCCCCATTCCGCCGTTAATCGCATTGAAATTTAAATTACCGCTTATGGATTTTATTACTGTATTATAATCTCCTGTCATCATAGAAACTTTTGAAGAAAAATCCGTTTTCCCCGATAAATTATCTTCCAACTTACATAAATCATATACGGATGGTTTTATATCAACACCTTTTCCTGCAATATCAATATTTAAACGCCCTGAGTATAAATCATAATCAGCTTGACCAGATATACTTCCCGAATACGCATTTGCTGATATGTTGTACATTTTCAATATATTCTTAGAAGATTTAAAATCGGCAGTTATATCCTTCGCTTTCAAATCCAGCATTTCCAAATTATTAATTGTTGCCGTTCCCTGACGAATATTTAATGATGTTTTTACAAACATTTCTCTGTTTGTATACAACATATTAAATAAATTATTTAAATCGAGATTTAAGGAATTTATTTGCATATTTGAGATTGTAAGATTATTTGAATTAAATGACGGAATTACATCTGCAATTACATTAAAATATGAATCATTAATCTGTACATCCGGCGCAATTATTCTTATATTGTCATCATTAAAACAAATATCAGCATGCTTTATGAAAGTTAAATATTTTTTTACTTTATATTGTTCTACAGATGCATTGCCTTTTATTAACGGATTATTTAATGTTTGATTTAATACCACATCCGCTTTAAAAGAAAATTCTTCGCCGCCCATAAAGTTTGTTTTGGCACTGATATAATTTGGTACAAATATTTTTAAATTATTAAATATAATATCTTTATCTGTAGTAATTAATCCGTTAATTTTAACAATTTTATTAGAATTATCATGAACTTGTACAGAATCATCACTTAAAACAACATTTTTTAAATTAATTTTATTATTTTGAATATCACAATCTATTTCTAATGAAGATGGTTTACCCAATATCTCTTTTATAACCATATATGACAGGTAATTGTTTTTATCGGCCTTTGCCGCAGCCTTTATTATCTGCTTTTCTTTTGTTGCTG
Source organism: Candidatus Gastranaerophilales bacterium (assembly GCA_016282705.1). GTDB lineage: Bacteria > Cyanobacteriota > Vampirovibrionia > Gastranaerophilales > Gastranaerophilaceae > Avigastranaerophilus. The sequence continues at coordinate 89,107 of JAEELO010000011.1, forward strand.
ATGCTTTTCCTGATATTTTAATTTTGCCCTCCGCTTTATAAGGAGCATTTATATATGGTTTTAACAATATACCTATATCTGATGAAGCAAAATCACTATTAAAATTTATATTGGCAATAGGATTTTCTTTATAATCTTTTATTTCTCCGTCTATAATTATCGGCGAATTCATCATTTTTATCTCATTGGACGGCAGTTTAATGTTTTTATCATCAAAAGTGAATATAAATTTATTTGATGAAAAATGATTTTTATTAATCTCAACACTTGATTTTTCAAGCATTGCATTGCCAGTATATTTATTATCTTTAATATTTATATTAATATTCACTGCTTCCGCATTAAACGGTATTTTATTTTCTTTTTCGATAAAGGCACAATCCGAAATATGAACGGAAGAATCTATTTGCGGATTTTTTGCAAGATTTCCCTGTATTTCCGAATTAAAATTCAACTTTCCTTTCTTAATTTCAAAAGGAATATCTTTTTTATTTAAAAAAGCAGCCGTAATGGCTTGTAAATCAAGGTTTTCCGAAAATACTTTTAAATCTGCAATAAGATTTTCATTAACTTTTCCTTCAAGATTTATAGGCGTATTATTAACTACGGCAACAGCCTTTTCAATTTTTATATTGTTATTATTAAAATCAATATCAGCATTAATATCTTTAACAGGATACGGCAATTTTTCATGGGTTATCATTGCATTTGAAATAACAGCACTGCCTTGAGATTTTAATTTTTTAAAATCTGAACTTAAATTAAAATCAGCATCCAATAAACCTTTCATTTGAACATCATTTAAAGGATTTTGAAGATTTAAAATCTTAGTTACCGAAGAAATTATCTTAAACAAATTTTCAAGATTTATATTTTTAGCATTTGTATTCAAATCAATACTGCGTTTTTTGCCGAATGAAAATTTCCCTTTAACTTTAGCTATATCTGATTTTGAAGTATGTAATACCGCATCAATTTCAGCTTCCTGACCTTTAAAAAAGATATTTGCATTATTAGAATTACTGATAATATCATTTAATTTTAAAGATAAATCATCTGCTTTAAGATTCCCGTTTATGTTATTATCTTTATCTATTTTTAAATGTCCTGTTATGCTGCCTTTTGCATTAGTATCCATAATCGTTTTGAACGGAGAAAATGTAAAAAGATGTTCTCTTTTAGTTAAAGAAGAAATTAAATCTATATCATATTTAATATATTCTGTTTGATTTTCAAAAATAGCACCTTTCATATATATATGTGCTTTATCGTTTAACTGAATGTCTTTAAGTAAAAGCTCTTCACCTTCTAAATAAAAGGTTTTATTGATAGTTGTATCTTTAAATTTAATTTTATAATTTTTAAATAACGAAGCATTTGCAATACTATTTAATTTATACCCTTTTGAATCAATAATATTTTGTTTAACAGCATATTTTTCTAAGGAGGTGGAATAATCTTTATACAATATTATATTAATAATGGGACGTGTAAATTCAGCATCTTTAATTACAACCTGTTTTAACAACAGAGGAAGAAGTTTTACTTTTAAATCAGCCTCTTTTACCTGCAAAAATATCTCATTATCAGGATACATAACGGCGGTATGATGCATATGAATTTTAAGGAAAGGTTTTAAACTCTTTTGAAAAGCAATGTCTTCACTTGAAATTTTATAACCCGTTTCTTTTTCAACTGCGGAGAATATGTTATCTTTGTATTTGTTCAAGTCAACGAAATGAGGAATTGCCGCCAGAGTACCATAATACAGAGCAGTCAAAGAAACTGCACAAATACATGTACTCAATAGTATCTTATTATATATATTCATATCATTCTACTTGTTTATAGCCGCACTTCCGCCGACTATTTCAGTTATTTCCTGAGTTATCGATGCCTGCCTTGCTTTGTTATAGTCAATAGTCAATTGCTGAATCATCTCTTCTGCATTATTACAAGCCGCTGACATTGCAGTCATTCTGGAAGCCAACTCACTTGCTATAGATTCTAACATAGCTTGAAAAATAATACTTGATATAAATAGAGGAACTAATTCGGAAAGAATACCGGAAATACTCGGTTCGACTTCCATATCCGTAAATTCTTCTTTAGTGTATTCAAAATCTATTTCATCAAGAGGTAAAATATCCCATTTTTCAACAGAATAAGACATCATATTTTTAAAACGGGTAGTTATAATTTCCATTGAATCAATTTCGCCGTTAACAAATGCACGAGCCATATCCGAAGCTACTAACATTGCCTGTGAAGATGTAGGATTTTCGGAAAAATTCAAATATTGTTCTGCTATTTTAAACCCGTTTGCATCAGCAACTCTTTTTAAAGGACTATATCCTTTTTGACCGACAATAAAAAGCGTACTTCCGATTCCTTTTTCTTTATATTCTTGTACTTTTTTCAAAGTATAACGTACAAGATTTGCATTAAAGGCACCGGATAAGCCTTTATTTGAAGTTAATACAAGCAAGCCGACATTTTTAATAGGTCTTTCTTTTAATAAAACAGGATAATTATTCAGCGGTTCTTTAAAAACTGCTGTTTTGGCTTCTATTTCCGGAACAGAATGAAGCAGTCTGTAAAACATTTTTTCCAATTCATATGTAAAAGGTCTTGAAGTTTTTACTCTGTTTTCAAACTTTTTAACCTTAGCAGATGCAACCATTTTCATTGCACGAGCAATTTTTTGAGTGCTGATGATTGAATTTATTCTGTTTTTTATATTTTTTAAATTTGCCATTTTTTTCCTGTTTCATTTTCTATTTAAAGAAATTTTGTTTATAAGCAGTTAATCTTTCTAATAAATTTGATTTGTCCTCATCTGAAAGTTTTTCTCCGGCATTTAATCTTTCTGACAATTCTTTCATGTTTGCATCAAAGAATTGATACCAACCCTGCTTAAATTCTTTTATTTTGTCGTTATCAACATCATCTAAAAAGCCTTCATTTGCTGCAAACAGTATTGATACTTGTTCCGCAACACTTAAAGGTGAATATTGAGGCTGTTTTAATACTTCTGTTAATTTCTGACCTCTTGTTAATTGGTCTTTAGTTGTTTTATCCAAATCACTGGAGAATTGTGCAAATGCTTCTAATTCTCTGTATTGAGCAAGGTCTAACCTTAATTTACCTGCAACTTGTTTTATCCCTTTCGTCTGAGCAGCACCGCCAACACGGGATACCGAAATACCGACGTTAATAGCAGGTCTTACACCAGAGTTAAACAGATTTGATTCTAGAAATATCTGCCCGTCAGTAATAGAAATTACGTTTGTAGGAATATATGCGGAAACATCACCTGCTTGAGTTTCAATAATAGGAAGAGCCGTAATACTTCCGCCGCCTAAATCATCATTCAATTTACAAGCTCTTTCAAGCAATCTTGAATGCAAATAGAATACATCACCCGGATATGCTTCACGACCTGACGGTCTTTTTAACAACAAGCTCAATGCACGATATGCCTGAGCATGCTTTGATAAGTCGTCATATATAATTAAACAATGTTTACCTTGTTCCATAAATTCTTCAGCAATAGCACAGCCTGCAAACGGAGCAATATATTGCATCGGAGCAGATTCATTAGCAGGTGCGGAAACAATTATTGTATATTCCATTGCTCCGTGGGTTTCAAGTGTTTTTGCCAATTGAGCAACTGTTGATGTTTTTTGCCCGATTGCTACATAAATACAAATAACATTTTTACCTTTTTGATTTATGATAGTATCAGTAGCTATAGCTGTTTTCCCTGTTTGACGATCGCCGATTATAAGTTCTCTCTGACCTCTGCCTATAGGAGTCAACCCGTCAATAGCAGTCAAACCTGTTTGTAACGGTTCACAAACCGATTTTCTGGTAACAATACCCGGAGCAACTCTTTCAATAACTCTTGTTTTTGAATAATTTATATCCCCGTTACCATCAATAGGAACACCTGTCGGGTCAATTATTCTCCCCAACAAACAGTCTCCGACAGGAACTGAAGCAATTCTTCCCGTAGTTCTTACCGTCATGCCTTCTTTTATATGTGCATAGTCACCGAATATAACAACACCGACGTTATTTTCTTCAAGATTTAAAGCCATTCCGAGTGTGCCTTTTCCGTCCTCGAATTCTACGAGTTCGCTGTACATAACATCAGACAAGCCGTATACTCTCGAAATACCATCCGCTACTTCAAGAACACTACCTACATTCTTTACTTCAAGTTTTGATTCATATTTTTGAAGTTTTTCCTTTATTATCGATGTAATTTCATCAGGATTAATTGTTACCATAGCTATTTCCTTTTGTTAATTGTTTTTTCATTACTTCAAATTTTGTTTTAATACTGCAATCTATTGTTTTATCTTCTATTTCTACTATCAATCCGCCTATTATGTCAGGAACTACCTGATATTCAGGGATTATTTTTTTATTTAATTTAGTTTCTAATTTGTTTATTATTCTGTTTTTTTGTTCCTCATTAAGCTCTATTGCTGATATTATTTGAGGTTTTATTATATTCATGTGTTTGTTATAAGCAATTGAATATTGATTTACAATTTCTTCAATAACGTTCAAACGTCTGTTTTCTATAAGCATTAAAATAAAATCAAGCGATGTTTTTTCTATGTGTGAAGAAAATAATTGTTTTACGGCATCGCACTTATCTTCAGGTCTTATAACAGGATTATATAAGAATGCCGATAATTGAGAATTTGTTTTAATTGTTTCGTTTATAAACAATAAATCCTGATATGTTTTATCAACTTTATTTTCTTCAACTGCCGCATTTATAAGGGCGGTTGAATATTTTTTTGCTATTTTTATATTTTTTACATCACCGATTTTCATAGGCTTATCTCATCAAGTTCATCAATTGCACTGTCTATATATTTTGCATGAAGCATAGGATTTTCTTTTAACTGCTGTATTGCATTATTTCTCGCTACCTCTACGGATTTTTCCGACAAAAGATTAGTTAATTTCTCTTTAAATTTTTTTGTTTCAAGCTTAAATAATCTTTCTGAATTTTTTGAAATATCCTGTTTCTGAATTTCCGTATTTTTCTTAACATTTTGTTCAATGTTATTTATATTTTTTTCGGTACTTTTCTGAATTCTTTCTATAACTGCAGGTAATTTGGAAAGTTTATCATTAATTCGAGTCAAATTAGCCTCTGCCTGACTTTTTTCCTTTTCGGAAGTTTCAACATAAGTTTTTATTTCTTCTTTGATTTTGTCTATTTTTTCGCCAAACTTGAGATATTTTATCAATGCAACAATGATTAATAAAACAATTAAAAAATTTAATGTATTTGACTGTATTAGTAAATTTAATATACCTGACATTCTAATTTATTTCTTCATTTATCTGTGATTTATCAATTCTTTCGGAATGAATTTCTTCGCCTAAAAGAACATCCGAAATATTTTTTGCAATATCAACAACTTTATCTTTTATAACTTCTTTTGCTTCTATTGCCGAATTTTTAAGATTTTCCTTTTCTTTTTGAACTTTTTCATTAAGTTCCGCTTTATATTCGGATATTATTTTAGAGCTTTCCTGTTTAATTCTTTTTGATTCTTGAGCAACTTTATTTCTTGCCTCATCACGTGTTTTTTCAAGTTCACTGTTGTGAATTTGAATTTGCTTTTGTACTTCTTGCTCTGTTTCTTTAGCACTTGTAAAGTTATCATCAACAAGTTTTTGACGTTCCCTCATAATTTTCAACACAGGAGCATAGAAAATCTTATTCATTATTAAAACGAATATCACAAAACTAATAGCTGCTATTAAAAAAGTTGCATCAAAATCCATGTTTAAGCCTAAATTTTACCGATTAACATCAAAGCAACAACAAGAGCATACAAAGCACAAGCTTCTGCTAATGCTGCACCTAAGAGGAAGTAACCAACAGCTTTACCTGCCGCTTCCGGTTGTCTTGCAACAGCATCCATAAGTCCTTTAATACCGACACCAATACCAAGACCTGCACCCAAACCTGCAAGACCAATAGCTAAACCTGCACCCAATTGTGCTAAATCAGATATTGTTTTTACTTCTTCCATTTTTATCTCCTTTCAAATTAATGTTCTTCAGAAACTGATGATGTTATATAGGCTATTGTTAACATCATAAATACAAAAGCCTGTATAAATGCTACGAATATTTCAAACAACATTACAGGCACCGGTGCTGCAATCGCAAACATTCCAAGTACTACCGAAACAAGAATTTCGCCTGCTAAAATATTCGCAAATAAACGTAAAGCCAAACTTAACGGTCTTGTTATCATTTCAAGTATATCTACCAGCGTCGTTATTATTCCCGTTATACTAAGTCCATGATATAAAAACCTGAAGCCTTTTTCTTTAAATCCTTGAAACAGATAATATATAAGGACTATAATAGCCAAAGCCGCAGTCAAGTTTAGATCATTTGTGGGTGAAGCAAGTTCCCCTGTTTTTAAATGTATAAGTCTTAACGGTAATTGCCCCATTAAATTTGCAGCAAAAATAAACAGAAATAACGAAGCTACAATTGGTATATGCGTATTCCCGTTTTTTACTTCAGATAAATTTCCCGTAAAGAATTTAAGAATACTTTCTGCGACAGTTTGAGCTTTCCCCGGTTTTATCTGCAAATTTCTGGATATACAAAAAGAAAGTAATATGACAACAGCCATAGCAAACCACATTGTTATTAATGTATCCCAATGTACGTGTAAACTACCTATATAACCTGCCCAGTGTTCACCCATTAACATATCCTTTTATTATAACCATATGTTACCACATACATTTCAAAATGAGAATATTTCTTTTTTAATAGTTTTGTTATAGTTCTTAATACATGCTTAAGGATAATTTACATGTAGAATTAAAAATGATAGAATTAAACTCTTGGGAAATTGAGTCATTCAGGGAATGTTAAAATGCAAGTAAACCGAGTAAATACAATACAAAACAAAGTAAATTTTAAATCCAATATTTTTGATTCGGTTGAATCGTTTTCTAATAATTTAAATAAAGAAGATACAAAAAAAATATTATTAGGGCTTGCCGGACTTGCAGTTCTTGGTGCTACCGCTGTTACGGTATGTCTGTTAAAGAAAAAGAATATAGACACCGGTACAGTAAAAAATGCCGCTTCGGAAATTCGTAATAAACATCCCAAAAAGCCCAAACAAGATTCTATATACAAACATTTAGACGGGCTCAGAGACAAAGAAGCCGTAAAAATATACAAAGCCTATCAAGCAAGAGCAAAAATAGCTTCTCTTGAAAAAAGAAGTAATGCTGGAGAATTTATAGGAAAGCCTGCAGCCTTGGAATATGCAAATATTAATTACGAAAGATTGCAAAGAGTTGCCAAAGGTGTTATCTAATATTATAAAAAAGGCACAGAGTAATAATTTTTTAGAAAAAGAAGATATTGTACTCTTATTAAAATCACGAAATAATGATTTGTTAGATGCCGCAAATAGCGTTAGGAAAAGATATAAAGGTGAAAGTGTTCATTTAAGAGGCTTAATTGAATTTACCAATATATGCAAAAATTCATGTTTATATTGCGGGTTGAGATGTGAAAATAAAAAGCTTGAAAGATACCGTCTTAGCGAAGAAGAAATATTAAATGCAGTAAAAAGAACATATGAAGCAGGTTTCAGAACGGTAGTACTTCAAGGCGGTGAAGATAATTATTATAATTCAGATAAAATCTGCCGTATTATAAAGAAAATAAAAAAATATGATATAGCTGTAACTTTAAGCATAGGAGAAAGAACCTATGACGAATTTAAAGCATATAAAGAAGCCGGCGCAGACAGATATTTAATGAGAATAGAAACAACTGATAAATCATTATATAAAAAAATGCATCCCGATATGAATTATGAAAACAGAGTAGAATGTTTATATAATCTAAAGAAATTAGGATACGAAACAGGAACAGGCTGCTTGGTCGGACTTCCGAATCAAACTGTAGAATCGTTGGCGGATGACATTTTATTTTTTAAAGAATTAGATGCTGATATGGTCGGAATAGGCCCATTCATTCCTCATCCCGAGACACCTCTTGCAAATGGGAATAAAGATAATTTTGAAATGGCATTAAGAGTAATGGCAGTAACAAGATTACTGTTACCCGACATTAATATTCCTGCAACTACAGCAATGGAATCAATAAGAGAAGACGGTAGAATTATCGCACTAAATTCCGGAGCAAACGTAGTAATGCCTAATATGACAGAGCAACAATACCGTGCAAAATACGAAATATACCCGAATAAAATCTGTATTAACGATTCTCCCGATAAATGTATTAATTGTATAAAATCAAAAATTTTGAGTATCGGAAGAACAATTGCTCAATCTAAAGGTTTTAGATATGACAAATAAAAAATTATTATATATTTGTTGACTTTGTAGATTGCAATATTCCTAATGCTTTTTTAGCACGTTCATATTCTACCGATAATGATATTGTAAAATTAATTGATTCTAAGTCTCTTGCTAAAGCTTCTTTACAAGCATACATATCTTTTAAAGATGCACAACTTGACAGAGCATCTCCTTGCTTTGTATGCATATTACCGTATACTTTTTTAAATATTTCCTGAGACTTATAATCAAATCCCGGCAATTTATTTTTAAATCCGTAATATTTATGAAGTGCTCTTGCTATTGTATAAATTTCTGTTTCACCTTCATTAAAAATAAACATTTCTTTAGTAGACAATTTAAAATTAATTTTTTCTTCTATTAAAATGCCTATTACGAAGTTCATTATTAATGCTTTCCATCCTTTTAACGGTGTCAAAAAGCCTTCTTCTTCTCTGATTTTTGACAACAATTTTGAAGCATTTTTTATTTTATATACTTTTATGCCGTGTAATTTTATATATTGTATTAATTTTTCAGGTGAATCTATATATTTCTTTAATAAATTTTTTAAATTTTCGTTTATTTGTTTCTTTTTATTTTCCGTTTCACTTGAAAGTTTTAATGTGCATGCAGAATTTAAACTGTGCTTTGTACCTGATATATTGTACACAGAAGGTTGTAAAATCTTCTTTTTATTAAATATTTTCTTTAAAAAATTAATAAACTGCATACCTACCCCTATTACATATTTATAAAAACATTTTGCGTGCAAATATTGCCAATAAAGTTTATAATCTAAAAAAAGGTTAACATTTTGAAAATATTTTATAAAAAATATACTCCTTATTTATTTTTAATACCCGCACTGGTTTTTCTTACAGTGTTCTTCTTTATTCCGTTTATACAAACAATTATTTTAAGTCTGAAAGATTTTTCAACGGATATATATAATCCGACTTTTATAGGCTTTATTAATTATTCAAAATTATTGCAGTCAAAAGAATTTTATACTGCATTAATAAATACTTTTTTGTTTTTGCTTATGGTTGTCCCGTTTTTAGCAATTTTCCCGTTAATTGTAGCAATTTTTATTAATCAAAAAATTAAAGGCATTAACATATATAAAGTTTTAATATATCTGCCTGTAGTTGTATCTATAGTTGTAGTCGCAATTGCTTTTAAATGGCTGTATGCTCAGCAAGGGATATTAAACTATATACTTGATGTAATCGGATTAAAGCCAATAGGGTGGTTAACTGATACAAGGTGGGCTTTATTTTCCGTTGCACTTGTTACTATATATAAAGGTATCGGCTACTATATGATGATATATCTTTCAGCATTAATGGGAGTACCTAAAGATTTATATGAAGCTGCTGATGTAGATGGTGCTAATTCTTTTTTCAAACATTTAACGGTAACCATACCTCACATAATGCCGACAATAGCTCTTGTTGTTACGATATCATCAATTTCAGCATTAAAAGTTTTTGCGGAAATATACGTTATGACAAAAGGCGGACCTTTAAATTCAACAAAAACAATTGTGTATTATATATATGAAAGAGCTTTTGAAAATCTTGATTTATCTATGGCTTCCGCTGCTTCAGTTGTATTATTGATAATAATACTATTATTTTCAATTATAAATATTACCTTCTTTGAGAATAAGAGGTATAAACTATGATTAGAAAACTGTTTAAAAATTCAGGGGCTCACCTCTTTTTAATAACAATGTCTGTTCTTTCGTTGTTTCCTTTTATATGGTTAATTTCAACGGCATTAAAAGGAATAGATGAAAATATTTTTGAATATCCTCCTGTTTTTATTCCTAAACACCTTACTTTTGACAATTTTATAGGAGTTTGGAAACAAATACCGTTCCTTTTATATTTTTTAAACAGCTTTGTAGTTGCTGCATTTACGGTTATTTTAAATCTTATATTTTCATCTCTTGCGGCTTATCCTCTTGCAAGAATGGAATTTAAAGGAAAAGGGTTGATTTTTGGTGCAATACTTGCGACCATTATGATACCGTTTCAGGCTATAATGCTTCCTATTTATTTAATAGTATTAAAACTTCATTTAGTGGATGCATACGGATTAACGATGGGGTATTTAGGCTTGATATTGCCGTTTGCGGTTAATGCTTTCGGTATTTTTTTAATGCGTCAGGCTTTTCTTTCAATCCCTAAAGAAATGGAAGAAGCGGCATTTATAGACGGCTGCAGTATTTTTAATATTTGGCGGAAAATATTAATTCCTATGACAACACCGACATTAGCTGTTTTAGCTATATTTACGTTTATTGGATCTTGGGGTGAATTCTTATGGCCGAGCATTGTGTTAACCAATAAGGCTTTATATACTCTTCCTGTCGGAGTTAACGATTTACAAGGGATGTTTAGTGCTAACTGGCGTTATATTGCTGCAGGTTCTATAATTTCAATTATTCCTATAATAATATTCTTTATCTCAATGCAGAAATATTTTGTTTCGGGACAAAATGAAGGTGCCGTAAAAGGATAAACGAAAGCTCCCTTTTATAAGTTAAAGGGAGCTTAAAGTTTTTTTAATGATGGGGATTAACCTTCTGTGTCAAATCCGCCGTCATTGCCTTTATCAAATTCATCTTCAAAGAACTTGAAGTCATAGTTTTGTGCAAAAATACCTGCATCTGCGTCATCTATATTGTTTCCTACAGTGTGGTCAACTTCATCATAGTTGTATTCTTCTGTATCTTTTATATCAGCAAGTTGTTTACATTGATTTTGATTAACGCCACTTAGTTTTGCAAAAATATCGCTCATTATTATCCTCGTTATAAACTCTTCTAATATATAAAAGAGATATATTTTCGAGAAATTGCCTTTTTTTTACAACTTTTTTTATCTTGTTCAAGGAATGCCGTAATTATTGCATTTGCGATATATATTATTTTTACAATTCTTAATATAAAATTGAGTATATTTCCGGAAAAATTTTAATACTTCTTTTTAGTATACCGTTTATGTATGCAATGGTAATTCCGTAGTTAGATATAGGAATATTTTGAGTTACAGCCATGTCATATCGGTATAATACTTCCTGCTCTTTTAGCATGCAGCCGCCGCAATGTATTATCATTTTATATTTGGATAAATCATCAGGGAAACCCGTTCCCGAACTGAAATCAAAATTCAAAGACTTTCCTGTATAGTTTTGAAGCCATTTTGGAAGTTTAACCGTACCTATATCATCACACTGTCTGTGATGAGTACAACCTTCAGCAATTAAAATGTTATCACCGTCTTTAAGATTGTTTATTGCCTTTACCCCTTTTACTGCTGTTTCCAATACACCTTTATATTTTGCAAACAGTATAGAAAAAGATGTGAGCAAAACATCTTCGGGGGTTTCTTCGTTTACCTTTTTAAATGCTTGAGAATCCGTTATTACAAGCATTGGCTTTATAAGTTCTAACGTCTGTTTTAATTCTGTTTCTTTTATTACTGTGGTAATAGCACCTGCTTCAAGCAAATCTCTTATTACCTGCTGCTGTGGAAGTATTAGCCTTCCCTTTGGTGCAGCACTATCTATAGGTGTTACAAGTATTACAATTTCGTTAGGTTTAACAATATCTCCGATTAACCGTTTATTATTTTCTGCTTCTTTAAAAGAGGCTATTAATCCTTTTAATTCATTAATATTAGTTAAATCCTTCGCACTGACATATATCTCATTTCCTGATTTATTTTTCTGTATGTCTTTTATATCAATTAAATCAGCCTTATTATATGCAATTATATATTTTATGTTCTTTTCTTCAAACAAGGATATCAATTGTCTGTCATATTCAGAGAGTCCAAGAGAAGCATCTGCAACTAAAATGGCAATATCCGTTTTGGTTAAAACTTCTTTTGTTTTTTTTATTCTTAATGAACCTAAAGCACTTTCATCATCAAATCCCGGAGTATCGGCAAGCATAACAGGTCCTAACGGTAATATTTCCATTGCTTTATATACAGGGTCTGTAGTTGTTCCTTTTATATCAGAAACTATCGATAAATTTTGATTAGTTATAGCATTTATAAGGCTTGATTTCCCCGCATTTGTTCTTCCGAAAAAGCTTATATGAATTCTTTCTGCCGATGGTGTAGAATTAAGACTCATGAATATAAATTCCTTTTTTCATAATTATACAATAAAGTATTTAACAATACCTGTTATTTCGACTATAATAAGGTGAGTAGGGATAGTTCATGTTCAGAGTTTTGAAGTATATATATATAGCAGTCATATCACTAATATTGCTTTTACCGGCGGCAAAAGCTACAGATAATTTCATGCCCGTTCGTGTCGGAATAAGTGATACCGATTTTAGAACATATATTTACAGCAGTATTGAATTTTTGGATGCAGGCATGCTGAATGTTATGGATTCGGTTACAGGGTATGTTGTTCCTAATAATGAAATGTCTCAGTCCATAAAAGTAACTTCTGAAAATAATCGTTTTTCTATATATTTGGACGGTCAATTGGTCGCAAGAAATTTGCAAGGACCTGTTCTTGTATCTTCAAGAGACAGCTCTCCGGTTAAAATAAAGGGGTTAAAAAGAAAAGGCAAACAGGCTGCATACAGGGGATATATTGAACTTGTAAGAAGTTCTAAAGATATATCAAAGTTTTCAATTGTAAATATACTCAGTCTGCGCAATTACTTAAGAGGTGTTGTTCCCAATGAAATGCCTGTAAGATTCGGACTTGAAGCTTTAAAAGCTCAAACTATTGCTGCAAGAAATTATGCTGTCACACCCAGAGTGAAAGCATATAAAGAATTTGATTTATGTGATTCTGTTGCATGTCAAGTATACTATGGTTCAAATACAGAAGAACATTTATCAGACAGAGCCATTGATGAAACAGACGGGATAATTGCCTTAGATAGAGATAATAAACCGATACTTGCATTGTATAGTTCTACGGCAGGAGGTTATACCGAAAGTTATGAATATGCATTTTCTGACCCTGAAACAAGAGTTTTCCCGTCTAAAGACATTCACTATTTAACCGCAGTTCCTGATAATCCCGAGTTCGGCACATTAGAAACAGATGAAAAAGCAGAAGAATTTTATTCATCCAGACCTGTCGCCTTTGATGAAGATTCTCCTTATTATCGCTGGCAAAAAGAATGGACTGTTCAAGAGTTGGAAAATGTATTAAAAAAGACACTTCCTGCTCAATCAAAAACAGGATTCATAAAACCCGAAATATATTCCGGAGATGAAATCGGAAAAATAGTTTCTATTAGGGCATTAAAACGAGGAAATTCAGGTAAAATAATAAAACTTGAGCTTCAAACTACAGAAAATACATATGTTATAGAAAAAGAACTTGTAATAAGACGCTGTTTTCAAAAAAATTGGATTTCACTCCCCAGTGCTAATTTTGTAATTAAATATATTGAGGGACTAACTCCTATGTATAAATTTATAGGAGGAGGTTTCGGGCATGGTGTCGGTTTAAGCCAGTGGGGTGCAGGCAAAATGTCTGCAAACGGTTATAAATTTGATGAGATTTTACAGCACTATTATCAAGGAATTAAACTTGCAACAATTCCATCTGAAGTTATTTCACATATTAAACCCACTGAAAATATTTTTTATACTGAAAACGATAAGGCAGTTATTTATATTGAAAATCCGGATGAAGTAAAAAAAATAAAAATAACTGTAAATGATAAAGAACTTGAGCTCAAATTGAACAGCAATCTCACTACAGTAGATGTTTCTAAATATCTACAAAAAGGACGAAACAAAATTTCATACTTAATATTGGACGAAAATCTTGGATTTTCAAAGAAATTAACGGTATTTGCGGAAGTAAAAGGAGCAAATAATGAGTAAAGATTCATCATTATTAAAAGCTGCTTGGTTAATTGCTTTCGTAACTATTATTTCAAAATTTGTAGGATTTTTAAGGGATATTTGTATTGCTAACTTCTTTGGCGCGAGTATGGTTTCGGATGCATATTTTTACGCATATCAAATCCCATCGCTTGCAATAATTTTAATGGGCGGAGTAGGAGGTCCGTTCCATAGCGCAACGGTAAGTGTTTTTGCAAAACTGGTAGACCCCGACGACAAAATGCCTTCCGAAAAGGTTAATAAACTATTTAATACTTTCTTGACGGGAACATTTATTGTATTTCTAATTCTGGCACTATTGATTTTTGCATTTTCTCATCAAATTCTTGCATTTATTATTCATTCAAATAATGCAGAACTTGTTGATTTAGCGAGTATTCATTTAAGAATAATGACTCCTGTTATTGTTATTGGTGGGATTATAGGTATATATTACGGTCTTTTAATCACATATAGATGTTTTCTAATGCCCAATATTTCACCTGTTCTTATGAGTTTAAGTATTATTACGATTATAGCTCTTACAAAAGGTGATAAATTCGGCATAGGTCTTGCTGTTGCTACAACGATAGGTGCAGTTTTACAGTTCTTATTACAGGCGCCGTTTGTAAAAAAACTCGGATTCAAGTTAAAACCAAATTTTAATTTTAAAAATAATCCTGAGTTTAAAAATCTTATTGAACTTGTATTTCCTGCTGCTTTAAGCTCAACTATCGGACAAATATATGTTTATGTAGATATGTTTTTCGCTTCTCAACTAAGAGAAGGTGCATGGACATCTATAGGATATGCAAACAGAGTATTCCAATTTCCTGTAGGTATTTTGGTTACAGCATTTCTCGTACCGCTATTCCCCATATTTTCAAAGCTTGTCGGTGAAAATAAGCTGGATGATGTCAAATATTATTTCCACAAAGGGGTTGGTTTGCTTAATTTCGTTGCTATCCCAATTATGTTTGGCATAATTCTGCTTGCTCAAGATATGGTTCAGATAGTATTCCAAAGAGGGAAATTTGACTCTGAAGCCACTATAATGGTATCTCAAGCCCTCATTTTCTTGTCTTTTGCCATTATTCCATATGTTTTCAGAGACTCTGTAACAAGGATATTTTATTCTTTTAATGATTCCAAAACACCGTTTTTAGTTGCATTATCATCAATAATATTAAAATTTATATTAAATGCTTTATTTATAGGTAAACTCGGAATTGCGGCAATTACACTTTCTACTTCACTTGTAACATTAATTAATGCTGTACTTCTCGGAACAATTATTACAAAAAGAATCCGCTTGGGATACTTCGCATATTTTAAAAATCTTATAAAAATGATTGCAGCTGCATTATTGGCATTCTCTCTAATCTATATTTTGTATTTACATTGGAATGTTTCGGGATGGCTGTTACTATTGATAAAGACCGTTACCATATTTGCATTATGTATGCTTGTATATATGATATTTGCGGTATTATTTAGAATTGAATATGTAGGTGAATTAATTGGAAGAATTAAAGACTATATTAAACGAAAATTTGTACGCTAAATCCTTAAATGATATTTTAAATAACGGCGGAGTAATAGCATTTGTTACTGATACAGTATGGGGATTAGGATGTCTTCCCAATAATAAAAAGGGGGTTGACAGAATATATGAAATTAAAGGCAGAGACAGAGAAAAACCGCTGATATTGATGTCTGATAATTCAAAATATCTGTTCCCATACGTAAAAGATATTTCCAATAAAACAAAAGAACTGATGAACAAATATTTTCCCGGAGCATTAACTATAGTAACAGAAAAATCCGATTTAACACCTGATTATATTACATCAGGTAAAAATACCGTAGGTATACGAATTCCCGATAATACTTTCTTTAAACAATTATGTTCTGTTATAGACGGTCATGTTCTTGCAACCACAAGTGCGAATTTATCAAATCACCCTTCTTCAAAGACTTATGAAGAAACCCAAAATTCTATAGGCAATCTTGTTGATATTGTTTTTGAAGACTACGGATACAATTGTAAAGGTATGGAATCAACTGTCGTTCTTGTAAAAGATAATGAAGTAAAAGTCTTAAGAAAAGGAAGCATTATTCTCTGATATATTGTTGAAGATTTATATCATTTGTCTTTATTGAAGATAAAGGAACAACTATAACATCACCATTGTGAAACCAGTTAAGAGTATAGTCATAATATCCGTTTTCTCCGGAAGCATCTGTTGCTTGCCATTGTGCATTTAATTTATTATTTTTTTCAATAGCACCGTCTTCAATATCAAACAATTTTTTTAATGTTTCTATATTTACACCCAGAGCATATTTTTCTTTGTATTTTTCAGGTGCTAAATCACTCAAATTAATAGTAATATAAACATTTTCATAATCTTTATATACTGTTGCGACACTATCTTGTTCTTCTTTTTTCTGTCTGAGTATTTTTATTTGATTTTCTATTTCCTGTCGTTTTTCTTCCGATAAGGAATCAGAATATAATTCTTGCTGCAAAGTATTTATTTTAGGCTGGATATAATCAAAAGAAGCCGGTATTTTAAGTTCTTTTAAAGATATATTACCATCTTCGCTTTTAATATTATTGTATGCAAGAATTGCTTCTACCGGAACATTATATGTATTTGAGATTTCAGTAATCGATTGTTTCTTTGAATTAAACGGTATTACAAGACTATTTGCTTTTTTATTGAGAGAACATCCGCCGATAGCCATAGTAACTACCGTAGCAAGCACACCGGCAGCTGCTACTAATCTTGCGGTTTTATCTGAATCATGCATTTTTTTTGAACTTGTATTTTGTTGATTAGCTGCTTTTATCGGTTTTTTATTATTGTATATTCCGTAAAATGATACAGGAGAAATATTCATATTAATCTTTCTTATTTTCTACCTTTAGAAAAAATAAGGAAAAATATCTTTGCTATAAAAAGATTTTTGTTTAACAAAATTTAACGGAAGTTTATATTATAGATCTTCCTTCGTACATATATTTTGTATATTCGTATTCGTTATCTTTATATTCTTTTAAATCACGTTCTTTTTCGCGGCTGGAAGATTCTTCTCTCGGCTCAATAAAAGGTTTATTTTTATCTCTGTTTTTCCAATTAAATTTAAATCCGTCCAATAAACCATATTCTGTTTCTGTTTTATAAGTGCCTATATTAACAGCAAATACCGGAGCAACTGTTAAAAGCATAATTGATAATATAAATAATGTTGTTATCTTTTTCATATACTCTCCTTAGAGAACATAATACTATAAGCAAATATGTTCATCAAGCAGGTACTCTTTCTCCGGCTAAGAATGAGCTTTTTTGAGCAACTTCCGTGATTTCTTGAATTTTTTCACTGATATGTTTTGTAACCATATCATATTTATTTAAAAATTCCGTTCTTTTTTTATAGGAATCACTGTCTTCAGGAACCTTTAACGATACTATCAGTTTTACATTTTCTTGCAGGAAGTTTGAAGTTTCCGAAATATATCTCATACTTTCATTTATAGAATCAGCAACTGCTTGAAGTGCATCATATGTAATATTTCCTGTAAGTCCTTTGAGTACTTCCTGCGCAGTATTTTCAAAAGTACCTGTATATTGTAATGATTCAAGATATTCAACAAAATGTTTTATTGCAGGTCTTTCTTTATAATCTTTTATTTGTTTCTTAACATAAGCAACAACAGCATCAATAGAATCTTTTATATTTTTGTATTCTATAGTATTTGATTTCATATATCCGTCAAGCAAACTTGCAAGATTATCTAATTCCGATATATCTTCAATGATTTCTTTTGTTTTTTCGTCAACCAAATCATTTGTTTTTTCTATTTCAAAATTGTTAATCATTGCCATTAACGCTTTTTCTGATAATCCTGACTGTTTTAAAAGAAGATTTAATGTAGCATAATTATCGCAAGTGTTTTCCAGCTGTTTCATAATATATATCATTCCGCTTTCACTGTCCATCGGCTGAGTTGAACCGTCTTTCATTGTTACGGAGAATAAAGGAAGAATATCTTTTGTTTTTGTACTTATTCCTTCATGCTGGTTTTGAACAAGCTTATATTGGATTTTTGTTTGTTGTGCTACAGTCAGAGAGGTTAAAAGATAATGTCTCAAAACTTGATATATATCAGAATCTTTTTTACCGTCCATAAGAAGTTTTATTACTTCTTTTAAAAGTACCGTAGGATTTTTTACTATATGCCGTTTTATAATAAAGCCTGACAATTTTTCTATAGCATCTTCTATATCTTCTTGCGGTGCATCTTTCTTATACATATTAATGATTTCATGGACCTGTCTAAAACCTTCATCTCTGTATTTGGGTTCTACATTTGCGGTAACCATTAACTGTATTTTCTTATTTAATGTTTCAAGTTCTGCTTTTTTCATTCTGGAGAATTGAACTTTTGTTATGCCGGTTTGATTTAAATGTTCAAATACATTTGCTAAAAAGTCAAAACAAGCATACAATTCATTTCCGTCTATTATCGTATTATTGTTAAACATTTCGGCAATATGTTCTATTGTTTGAGAAACTTCTTTATAAGAAGCATCTTTTGTCGTTTCTCTATACACTGAATTCATTGCATTTAGAAATGCCGTAAATTCTCCCGCATTTTCATCAGTTATTTCTATTTCTTGTTTAGGAGATACTATGGTTTTTCCTGTCTTTTCATCAGTTGAGAAATCCAAATATAAAGCCATAAAATCGGGATTATATATATAGTTATTACATAATTTTTTATAACCGTCCAAAACGTTTAGAGTATTTTGTGAACTGTATATTCCGTCCACATGTTGAGATAATTCTTGCATCATATCTTTTACGGTTTTATATATTGTTTCATCCGTAACTACAACCGGATCAGGAAAAGCTTGTCTGACTTTATATTTTTGGAAAGCTTCAGCTTTAAAGGCTTTAATATATTTTTGTACATCCATTTCAGACAGTTTAACATATAACCCTCTGTATAAATCTTCAGGTGTTGCCAAATCATTTGCATTTTTGGATTTTCTGTTTTTATATATTTCTTTGTTACATACAATTTCCCATAATGCTTTATATAAAGAACTGTTACCTGCTTTATATCTTAATAAATAGTCGTATGCTTTTTTCTCTCTTATGCCTGCATCCTCAGGTTTAAATGCATCAAAAAAGTCTTGTGACTGTTCTGATGTTGCTATTTGCAGTTCCTGTATTAATTGCAGCATTTCTTCATCTGATGTTGGTTTAAGGTATTTATCCACTGCATCAAATAATTGGGTATATAACGGAGAATTTGTTAAAATCGGACTGTTAAACGATTTTATTTTAATATTATTTTCAATAGCTTCATGTATTATTTTTATTGCTTCTTCAATAAAATATTTAGCTTCCTCTTCACTCTTCATTGTTTCAATTGCGGTTTCAACAATATTATTAACAATTATATCTTCGGCATTTTTTAAAGAACCGTTATATTCTTTTATTGATTTTTCATTATTAAATATTGCTTGGGATAATGTTTCCTCATCATATTTATTGCCGAATTTCTTTTCAGTCAATTTAATAAGGTCAGATAATTGTTTGAGCGAATAAGAATGAATTAAATCAAAAATATCATCAGTTTTTGCAAGTATTGTTGCAATAGCATCCATTTGCTCGGAGAATATTTCATCCGCAGCTTCTTTTAGTTCTTCATCATTTGTAGCCCATATTGCCAAATCCTGCAATTGCGGATTATCTGTAGACATATATACAGCCAATTGTTTAAATGCCATTTTTAAATCATCATCTTCAGGAAGTTTATCAAAATCGGCTTCCGAATTTATTTCTTTGTCAACTCTTTCAGATACTTGATGAAATTTAGCTTCAGAAATATCATCTAATCCTTCAACTTCTTTAATACTGAATTTATATCCGTTTGCAAGCATTTTTTCCAAACTTGTGAACTGTGTTTCTCCCTCGTTTATATTTAATATGTAGTTAAACATTTTATATAATTTTTGATATATATTAACAGGATTTCCCGGCAAAATAACATCACTGAACAACCCAAACTTTTCACCGTTATCATTTGCAGCTCTGCCGACTGCACCATGGATGGATTTTACGGGAAGTCCGATTTTACCGTCATCAGAAAGTATAAAACCGTCTTTTAATCCGTATCCTCTGTCATAATCAGTATGATAGAATCCGTCATGACCGTTCCAGAAATACTCTCTTTCTGCATCACCCCATGAATTATCGGTCCATATAACATCTTGTACAATTTTTTCACCCGTTTGCGAATTTATAAATGATTCTGTTGTAACCGCAGGTGAATATTGCGCATGAAAAGCATAATCAGAATCATCTACACTCATTGCAAGTATTCCGCTGCCATTACCTTGTTTGATTGCCTTTGCCGCTTCGGTTATATCTGTTTCTATATGATAGGGTTTACCTGTCATTTGTTCTATAATTCTTATTTGCTCATTTGCATATAATCCTGAAGAACCTTCTTCTCTTACCCAGAATTGCCCGTTTAACATACCCATATTTGCATAATGTGCTTCCAGTTCATCGTGCAGCAAATCATTAATTGCATTATATTCCATATTACTGAATTTTCTCATTTGAGAAAGCTTTTTCTCAATAGCTTTGAAAGTCTCATTTTCCGATTCGGTGAAAGTGAATAGACTGTTATTTGCCTTTGTTTTTTCTTTTGAATTCTTTATTCTTTCGTTTTGTTTAAGTCCTGCTTGGATTATAAGAAAATGTTTGTTTAAAGCATCAAGCTGTTTTCTGCTTAATATATCATGCTGTTTTTCCATTTTATCAATGATTTGTTCTCTTGCAGTCGGAACATTCCATTTCTTTAGAATTGAATCATATTCTTGTTTAATTTTTTCAAATTTTTTATTTTGCAGTTCTAATCCCGGTGCAAGCTTTTCTTCGCCTCCGAATATTTTTATTAATCTGTTATATTCATTTTCAGAGATACCATTCATAATACCGGTAAAAAACGTTCTCAGGAAAACTGTGCTTATATGCATTCTGTCATCATATCCAAGCATTCTTACAGCTTCTAATACATCTTCTTGCTCAGGAGAATTCGATAATTTATCTATCCATTTATCAAGCATTGACAGAACTTTATTTTTATCTCCTTTAAAATTCATTGTCATTTTGACATTGTCAAGAGCATCTTTATCTCCGTTCTTTATTGCATCCGAGACACTTTTGTACATAATAAGGACAGAGGTTGTTAAATCTTTATCATATAAAGTTTCTGCAATATCATTTAATTTTTTGGGGATTGTCGTTTCAAGCTTTAAAATATCTGCATTTAATTCTTCTTCCAATTGTTTTTTTGTAGGAACAATACCTTTTTGGGCATATCTTTGTCTTACAGAATATGAGTCAAATCCGGATTTTAATGATTTTAAGTATTCTGATATTTGTATATCTCTCGGCGGTAAACCGCATAATCTCTCAAATCGTGCCACACCATCCTGCAAATTAACATCTCTTTCTATAGCAGTTCTGTGAGCAGCTGCAATATTAAACAATTTTTTATTTAATATGTATTTATTTCTCGGTGTCGTAAATCTGGATAAAGAAGAATTTTTCTTTTCTGCGGATAGATATTCTTCCGTCATTCCGAATATAATATTGGCTTTTGTTTTTAATTCTTTTTTTTGATTCGCCGTTATATCAGGTACTGAATTTGAGATATATTGAACAAGAATATCCGTTTTAAGACTATCGGATAATTTATCGGCAATATTTGCTTCATTTTCGTAGTTTCTGTCTTTATAAAATTTAAACAAAGATTTTATTAATAATGAATTTTCAGCAAATGTTTTTTCCGGAAATATTTCGGTAAATATGCTGTTAAGCTTACCTATTGATTTTTTTGCAATATCAAATGCTTCTTTTCTTATTGATGCAGCTGTATCATGAGTTTGCTGCATTATTTTTTGTGTTTTGTAAAAAGAGTCTATATATTCTTTTTCTTTAATTAATGCTCTTAATAATCTTTTTTCTTCAGGATGCTGTTCATCATTATCGCTTGTATACCAGCTTGAATCATCAAAAATGCCGTAATCATCATCTTCAAAAGCAGTATAATATTCCGTTTGTATAGTCCCGTTTCCTGCAGCATGTGCATTTTGCATCCAATTATGAGCCGAAGCATCAATAATTCTGTATCCTCTTTGCAATGCAGCATTATAATTAATTCTGGCTTTCGGAACATTTACTTTTTTCCCTGTTCCGAGTTCTGTAATATCATATACTGACATTGTAGGAGAATCTTGCAACTCATCGGTTATAAGTTCTATAAATTTAACTTTGTCTTCATGTGCCATTGCTTTTCTGCTTATTGATATTGCCGCACATATTCCTGATTGTCTTTGGTCTATATCTTTTGTTTTTAATGTTTTATCATTCGGGGTTTTGACAACTATATCATTAAGAACTTCATCCAAAACTTGCAGTTTTTTATCTTTTAATTGCGGATTAATTTTATAATCACTACTCATAAAATATATAAGTTTTTCCAGACATTGATGCTTTTCATCTAAAGGTATTTCGGATGAAGCAACAAAATAATCCAAATTTTGTCTTATATTTGTGACCGTTTCCATATTTTCAGCTTCTTCAGGCAAAGCAGCATTCAAAATCTTTGAAGTTAATTCTTTTCTTAATTCTAAAATTTTTGATTGTGCGGGTGTAAGTTCTTTTTTCTCGCCGAAAATTCTTTTGTATTCATCAATAAAAGTATCACGCATTTCTTCGGAAGATTGCGATATTGCTCGTCTAACCGTATCATCAAGCAATTGCAGCCAATCTGTATTCTCTCTTTGTTCCGGAGTTATATTCTCTTTATCAAGAATATCTTTAAATACACTGTTATGTCCTTGTCCGTATGCCAGATTTTCTGCTACATATAAAAGTAAAGATATATTATCATCATCAGGTTGTGAACTTATATTATTTAATGCTGCATATATATTAAGTTTGTTATTTTCTATTATGGTTTTTTTACCTTGTGCAAGCTGCATGACTGCATTTCTGTCAGTTCTTATACTTTTAAACCCGATTTTATTTACAGGGTTAATTCCAACCTTATTTATTCTCATAATATATCCTTCTCATATCTCAAAGATATTAATTGCAGACATATTTTTTTTTGTCATAAAACAGAACAATAAAAATTTTATTTTTACATTAATTTACTTTTTTACAAAACAAAAAATATTCATATTTATGTTTGAGTTAAAAAAAACAAAAAAATGGTATTGTATAGAAGTAGTATAGTGAAAAGGAAAGAATATGAGTCTAATGTTTATGGTAGGTATAGGTATACTGTTTTTAATAGTATCAGGTATTTTATACGGTTGTTATGCAAAAGTCATAAAATGTAAGAACTCTGCAATGGAAGCACTTTCAGGAATAGATGTACAACTCAGAAAGAGATATGATTTAATTCCTAATGTTTTAACAATTGCGAAAAAATTCATGGAACATGAAACTGAAATTTTTGAAAAAATTACTGAACTTCGTACGAAAGCAATGAATGCGACTCTCGGTTCAAAAGAAAAATTCGAAGCAGAAGCAGCTTTGGATGCTCAATTAAAAGCATTAATGGTAAATGTTGAAAATTATCCCACTTTAAAATCAGACGCAACGATGGTTCAAGCTATGCAAACATATAATGAAGTAGAGGAACATATTGCTGCTGCAAGAAGATTTTATAACTCAGCATTAACACAATTAAGAAACTCCATACAAATATTCCCGGGGTCATTATTTGCGAGCTATGCAGGAGAGATGGCTAATTTAAGCTATTATGAAACTGATACTGCAACGAAGCAACCTATTGATGCAACAAAATATTTATAATAAATAAAATATCCATATACGGCAGAATATCGAATTCTGCCGTATTTATTCAAAAACGGTAATTTAATATGCAAAATGATGATACCTCACAAAATAATAATTTCTCCGCAAAATTTAGAGAATTTTATAAAAAAGATTTATATAAATACTTTTCAGACTTGGAAAAGTTAAGAAAATGTTTTCTTTTCTGGATTATCCTTGGTTCAATTATAGCAATTGCAGTTGTAACATATATTATATATTCTACAGCTCAAACTTCTCTATTTATATTATATTTATTTGTTTTGTGCGGCATTAATATTACGGTAAAAGCATATAAAGATAAAGTTAAAAAGAAAATTTTACCTAAATTACTCAGATTTGTCGGGGATTTTAGAATAACCGAGGATAAAAATGTTTTTGAATATATTAAAACTCTTAAATTATTTAATGAGTTTAACTCTCAATACTGTGATGACAGAATAAAAGGTAAATATAAACTTTTAGATGTTGATATAGCTGAAATCAGATTGAAAAAAGTAACCGGTCATGGAAAACACAGAAGAGAGCATTATGTATTTTCAGGTCTGTTGATAAAAGTTCCTTGCAAAAAAAGATTTTCAGGATTTACCATAGTCAAATATAAGGGCCCGCATAAATTAGTAAAAGATTTTTCACTAAACCCATTTGGAGGTATAAAAATTTCAGTTAATTCGGGTTATAGCTCTCAAGGTGACGTTGTTATGCTGGAAGATCCGGAATTCAATAAACTTTATGAGGTACGTTCTTCCGATCAAGTAGAAGCAAGATATCTTATAACAACTGCATTTATGACAAGGATGATAAATGTAGCAAATAAAGGCTTCGGAGGAAGTGTATCCGTTTCTTTTGAAAACGGATATGTTCATCTTGCCGTTGAATCCAGTAAAGACTGGTTTGAGGTTCCTATATTAAAACCTGCTGATGAAATTTCAAACTATAAAGCCATCGTCCTTGAAATAAAAGAATTAATGAAAATTATAGACTCACTAAAACTTGAGCAAAATATAGGTCTTTAAACTACAGATTTATATTGATTATAAAATTCTTCAAACCTGTCTTCAAGAATACTGTTTCTTAGGTCATGAATGAATTTTATAAGAAATCTTGTATTATGAATTGAAAGAAGAATTTGAGCGTTAGCTTCGCCCATTCTGTATAGGTGTCTTATGTATGCTTTTGAATGGTTTTTGCAAGCATAACAATCGCAATTTGTATCCAGAGGGGATGCATCTTTTTCAAATTGTTTATTTTTGATATTTTTCTTCCCTTCATATGTAAAGAAAGAACCATGACGGGCATTTCTTGTAGGAAGTACGCAATCAAACATATCAACACCGCGTTTTACACCTTCTAATAAATCCACGGGAGTGCCTACCCCCATTAAATAACGAGGTTTATTATTAGGTAATAATGGTGCCGTATATTCAACAAGATGATTTTTAAGTTCTGTCGGTTCTCCCACACTTACTCCGCCTATTGCATAACCAACTGCATCATATGACGAAATCACGGAAGCGCTTTCTTTTCTTAAATCATCATAAAATGCACCTTGTACTATAGGGAAAAGTGCCTGATCTTTTCTTGTATGTGCTTTAAAACATCTTTCAAGCCATCTGTGAGTTCTTTCCATTGCCTTTACAGCTTCATCATAAGAACAAGGATACGGTGCGCATTGGTCAAATGCCATTGCAATATCAGGTCCCAAATCCTGCTGTATTTCCATTGATATTTCAGGATTAATATAGTATTCATCACCGGTTTTGGGTTCTTTAAATTTAACCCCGTCCTCGGTTATGTTATTTAAATGAGCGAGACTGAATACCTGAAAACCTCCGGAATCGGTTAAAATTGGCTTATTCCAGTTCATCCATTTATGAAGCCCCCCGAATTCTTTTATTAATTTATTTCCGGGACGTAAAAATAAATGAAATGAATTTGATAATATTATTTGTGCTTTTGTTTCTTCCAAATGATGATTTGTAAGCATTTTAACTGCAGAGTGAGTTCCTACCGGCATGAATATAGGTGTTTCTATATCTCCGTGTGGGGTATGCAGAATACCTGCCCTTGCATGAGTGTTTTTATCTTCTTTTAAAAGCTCGAATGAAAAATATTTATCCGACATTATTCATAATCATTTCCAGCATTGTTGTCCAATTCGGACACAATTCTTCTTCTTTAAAGTATATCGCAATTTCTCTTTCAGCACTTTCCGGACTATCAGAACCATGAATTATGTTATATTCCTGACATACTGCATATTCAAAGCGAATAGTACCGGCTTCTGCATTTTCAGGTTTTGTTGCCCCCATCATTTTTCTTGATTCGGCAATAACATTCGGGCCTTCAACAACCATAGCAACTATAGGGCCTGAAGTTATATATCTTATAAGACGAGGGTAAAAAGGTTTACCTTTATGCTCTGCATAATGTTTTTCAGCATGTTCAAGTGTAGGAAGAAGCAGTTTTAAACCTATTATTTTATATCCTTTTTCTTCAAACCTTGTAATAATCCTTCCGATAAGATTTCTTTTTACACCGTCAGGTTTAATTGCAATAAATGTTCTTTCAGTCATTAATGTTCTCCCTTTCACCTGTATAATCTTGTCTATTATATCATAAAAGCTTTTCTTGTGCTATTCTTATCATTTGGTATAATAATATTGAAACGGAAATATATATGGATGAACAAAAGATAGTTGATTTGGTTAATACTGGAAATTATGCCGAGGCTAAAAATCTAATTCAAAATAAAATTGAAGAAGATAAAGACAATTACGAGTTCCAAAAATTGCTCGGGCTTTGTAATATTAATCTTGGCTGTTTTGATGAAGCAAAAGAAAACTTTCAAATGCTTTTAAAGAAAGATAAGAACGATGCTCTTGCTCTGTACTATCTTGCTGTCATAAATATTAATCAAAACAACTTAGAAGCTGCCGAAAAAAATCTTGTTAAAGTCCTTAAACTCAGAGAAAATTATGTTGATGCATATAAAAGTCTTGCTATCATTTACCTTAAGCAGCATAAAAGCAATGAATTAAAAGAATTAGAGCAGAAAATAAATTCTCTCGGTATAGAGGATGCTCAACTGTATGATATTTATGCCTCACAAGCAATGGAAAACTTTAACTTTAAGCTGGCTTCCGAATATTTAAAAAAGGCCTTAGACCTTGAACCGGACAGTTCGCAGTTCTATATGAAACTTGGTATTGCATACTTTGCAAACGGAGAAATCACGCAAGCTATGGAACAATATGAACAAGCAATTAAATACGATAAAACCAATTATTCTGCATATTATAATATTGGTTTGGCATATTTTTCTATTGAAAACTATATTGAAGCCTATAAATATCTTAAACAGGCATATGAAGCAGAAAATAAAGATGAATATTTGAATGCATATGCTCTTGCCGCTTTAAAAGCAGGAATGTATCAGGATGCAATAAAAATGTATTCTCTTTTATCGGAGAAATTTCCCGATAAAGAAAACTTTAAGTTTAGTTTGGCTTGTGCATATGACGGAAATAATGAACTAAACACTGCAATTAAAATAATTGAGCAGCTTTTAATTTTTAACGTAAATTCTATACAATTAAAAATATATTTGGCATCATTGTATGCCAAAAGAGGTAATTTAGAAGCCGCTAAAACATTGTATTATGATGTTATAGAATCAGGTGTTGTAAATATAGAAATACTGTATGAATATGCCGTTCTTTGTGCAAAAACAAATGATACTGATAAAGCGGAAGAAGTTTTAAAGAGAATTATTGAAATTGACCCTAATTTTCCGCTTGCTTATAAAGATTTAGCTATTATTTATCTTTCAAGAAAATTTTTTGACAGAGCCTTAGAAAATTTTAAAAAATCATATAAACTTGCACCTGATAATCCGTTTATTATTTATGAATACGGAAATTATTTCCATTTAATGGCGGATTTTGAAAATGCGAAAAAAATGTACAACAAAATTTTGAAATTAGATAATATTCCCGTATATATGCTTACCGGAATTTCACTTAATTATATTTCTGCTAATAATATCAAAAAAGCTAAAGAAATATTATTGAAAGCCATAGAAATAGAACCTCAAAATATTGAAGTTTTATATAATTTGGCACAAGTATATTATATTGAGAAAAATTATGAAAATGCGAAACAACTTCTTCAAGATGCATATACCATTTCACCAAATACGGAAATAGGAAATCTGCTTGCAAAAGTATGTTTGGAACTCGGTGATTATCATCAGGCATACGGATTATTTAACCTTGTTAATCTTGTTATTCCTAATAATATCGGTATCTTAATGAGTATGGCAGAATGCAAATACAGAGAAAAAGAATATGACAAGGCAAAAGAACATTTAAACTCTGTTTTAAATATACTGCCAGAACACGAAGAAGCACTACAATTAATGGATAAAATAACAAAAGGAGAATAATATGGAAGACAATAACGAAAATAATGTTGAACATACAGTAGAAAATAAAGTACGCAGAAAGAACTTTTTAGTCCAAATGCTTGCTTTTATATGGTCTAAAAAAGTATATTGGATTGTTCCCGTTATATTGTTTTTAATTCTTCTTATCTTTCTAATTGCAGTAGGAACATCTCCTGTTTCTCCGTTTATTTATACGATTATATAGGGAAAAGGAAATGCAGATAAAAGATAATATAAAAGTTTCAATAATGTGTACAATAATGCCGATAGCGATAGGTTATATGTTGTACAGACATCATCATTATCGCAGTGCGGTAATTGTACTTGCCGTTATGCTATCAATAGCATTTTTAAGCCTTATTATTCCGAAATTCGGAAATTTTATACATTCATTAGGAAAGAAAATCGGCAGTTTTATAGGCAAATATATAGCAATTATAATATTATTTATAGGCTACTTAGTTGCTGTTATCCCTACAGGCTTATTAATGAAGCTTGTAAGAAGAGACCGTCTCAGATTAAAAAAACCTGATACCACGACATATTGGATTGATAATGGAAATACAAGTAAAGACTACGAATTACAATTTTAGGTGAAAAATGACATATTTATTAGGAATCAGCGCATATTATCATGACAGTGCCGCAGCAATTATAAAAGACGGCATTATTATTGCTGCCGCTCAGGAAGAACGTTTTACCAGAATAAAGCAGGATAGTAATTACCCGATAAATGCAATTAACTATTGTATGAAAGAAGCAGGTATAAAACCCGAACAATTAGACGGTGTTGTATACTACGAAAAACCTTTTGTTAAATTTGAGCGTATTCTTGAAACAGCAATGGCTTATGTCCCTGTCAGTATGCGCAGTTTCATTAATGCCATGCCTGTATGGTTAAATAAAAAGCTATTTATTCCGTCTGAAATAGATAAACAATTTGAAAAACGTCTAAGATGTCCTATATATTTTACATCTCACCACGAATCTCATTGTGCAAGTGCGTTTTTCCCTTCTCCTTTTGATGAAGCAGCCATTATTTGTTTGGATGGTGTTGGAGAATGGGATACTACAACTTGGGGAATAGGAAAAGGAAATAAAATCGAAATCAAACAAAAAATAGAATTTCCGCATTCTCTTGGTCTTTTGTACAGTGCATTTACAGGATTTCTCGGCTTTAAAGTAAATTCAGGCGAATATAAAGTAATGGGATTAGCACCATACGGCGAACCGATATATAAAGATTTATTTTATAACAACTTAATTGACATAAAAGAAGATGGTTCTTTCTGGCTGAATCAGGAATATTTCGGATATTGTACAACCGACTATATGTATAATGATAAATTTGAGAAATTGTTCAACAGACCTGCAAGAAAGCCTGAAACCGCACTTTCTCAAAATGATATGGATATAGCAGCAAGTTTGCAGGCTGTTACGGAAGAAATAATTTTAAAAATAGCTAAATATGTTCATACTCAGACAGGAATGAAGAACCTGTGTTTAGCTGGCGGTTGTGCATTAAATTGTGTTTCTAACGGCAATATATTAAAAAACGGGCCATATGATAATATATGGACTCAGCCTGCTGCAGGTGATGCAGGCGGCGCATTGGGTGCCGCTCTTGCCGTATATTATATGGGATTGAACAATGTAAGAAGTGTAAATCATAACGATTCACAGGCAGGAAGTTTATTGGGGCCAAAATATTCAGATGAACAAATCTTAGAGACTTTAAATAAATTTGATGCAAAATTCAAAAAATATGATTCCGAAGAAGAAGTGACAAAAATAATTGCTAAATATATCGCCGAAGGAAAAAGTATAGGACATTTTGCGGGCAGAATGGAATACGGCCCGAGAGCATTAGGTAACAGAAGCATCCTTGCCGATCCGAGAAATCGTGAAATGCAAAGAAATTTAAATCTTGCTATAAAGAAAAGGGAATCATTCCGTCCGTTTGCACCAAGCTGTTTAGAAGAAGATGTTGAAAAATATTTTGATATTAAACAAGGTAAAAAATCACCGTATATGCTTTTAACTCAGCCCGTATCAAACTCTATTCGAACGGAATTAACGGAAGAAGAAAAACATTATAAAGGAATAGACAAATTAAAAGCATACAGGTCAACATTACCTGCAATTACTCACGTAAATTATTCAGCAAGAATTCAAACAGTATCAAAAGAAGTTAATCCCAGATACTGGAATATTATAAATGAATTTAAAAAATTAACTGATTGTTCCGTTATTGTAAATACTTCTTTTAACATAAGAGGCGAACCAATTGTAAATACGCCTGAAAATGCTTATAAATGCTTTATGTTTACAGATTTAGACGTACTCGTTCTTGAAAATTTTGTTCTTTTAAAAGAAGAACAAAAAGCAATAGAAGGTATAGAACAGTATCAAAAACAATTTAAGCTTGACTAAATAAACATAAAATAAAAGCTCCTAAAAGGAGCCTTGTAACATTGTTACTCATTTTTTCGGGTTGCATATTATTAGCTGCTCATTAATTCTATAGCATTTTCTAATAATTGTTTGTGTGATTTAATTAATTGGTTTGCAAGCTCCAACTGCATTTGAGCTTGTTGATAATATGCGGTATTTGCATCAAAATCTACGTTTGAAAGTTCGATTAATCCGCCTCTGACTTCGCCTCTTCCGACTACAGGTCTTCCTGACTCTTCGGTTTCTATAAATTGCCCGTCGGTAACTTGATAAAGCATTTGAGGATTATGGAAATTAATAATTGCAACTTTATACAAAGGTGTTTTTATCTTTCCCCCATCTGCTTTTCCATATAATATACCGTCATCTTTGAATTCAAATTCTTCATATTTGCCCAAATATTTTCCGTTACTCGGGTCAATCCACATTTTTATATTTGTAGTAGGAACAGATGCTGCACCTCCGTCAAATGCAGTGTCTAAGAATGAATCTGCATCAACGGGTTTTGCACCGTTCATTATTTCACCTTTATCATTTAATATATAACCTTGTACGGCTTGTCCGTCAGGACTTCTGTATACACCTTCTCCGTCAAATTTGAATTCACCAAGTCTTGTATATACAATTCTTCCTTTGTCATTTCTTAATACAAAAAAGCCTTTTCCTTCAAGATATATGTTTTCATCGGAGGTGCCCGGAGATGATTTTCCTTGTCCGACATTTCTCAAATGAGTATTTGCTATTGAGCCGTCAAGAAAAGTTTTAAACGTAAACTTTTTCTCTCTGTATCCCGGAGTATATACGTTAGTTAAGTTTTCGGATAAATCATTTACCCATTCCGCCGTGATTTTTTGTGTGTTTAATGCATTAATAAACGCATCACGCATTATCTTTCTCCTTTATTTTTATTTCTGTTTCTTTCTTGCTTATTGTTTTGTCTGTATATTAAATCGTTATACGGCAAATTCTGTTCATCAAATTTCTGTCTTAAAACAGGGATATTATTTTTCAGATAATTTTCCACTTCTAAACTTCCGGGAATAAATTCAGCACTGACTTTCCCATGCTTATCTATTTTCAATATGACTGATACGTCATTATCAAAAGAAATTCTGACCGGCTTTTGTGTTTTCTGCGCTTTCTCAATTAAAGATGTTAACTGATTTGTAATTTCAACAGTTCTCTTTGATACAACATTTTGTGCAATTTCCGTTTGCATAATGTTTTGAAAATCGCTTGTTTTATTTGTTTCAATAGAAAATTGCCCTTCTCGTGTTAAATTTATGAAAAATAATGCATCTTGAAGTGACATAGAGACGGAATCATAGTTGTAATCAGCATCAAACAAACTTGATTGACTAATTTCATCAGGTTGAATATTGGCTATTTGTTCCGATAATACTTCTGAGAATTGTGCATTTACCGCCGATAGCAGTTCATTATCTTCCGGCATTAATTGTATATTTTCCGTATTCTCTATATTCTGTTTTTGTGTGTTATCAACTCTCATTTTTTGCCTCGTTATTCTTCGCCTTCTTCTTCCTTTTTTTCATTTTTTATTCTGTAATATTTTTGGACTCCGACTTCAGATAAAAGCTTATTCTCTGCTTGTTTTTCTTCTTCTATATATATATCTTTCATTTTGTCTTTATGCTTTTCAAGAACCTTCACTTCTTTTTCTCTTTCAACAAGCTTCCTTTTTTCTTCTTCCAGAATTTTTATAGCTTCCATTTTTTGATTTTCGAGTTCTTCGCCTTTTTCATACAGATGTTTTAAGTATTTATCGTATCCGTCCATCATTTTAAAATCTTTTGTTGTTCTCATTGTCTGAATGACACCGGCGATTTCTTCATTATTTGCATCTATTAATCTTTGGATTCTATCTACCTCATTTTTCGCTTTCAGAACTTCTTGAAGCTGTTCTTCTTTTTTCTTTATTCTGAAATCTAAGATTTTTTGTAATCTGTATCTGAATGGCATTTTTACATATAGTTATACTAATACAATTGAATTATGATATTTTTTTGCAAATAACAATACATCCGTTTGAATGATTTCACATTTTTTTTAATGATTAATTTAACAATGTCAACAAATCTTCAAATCTTGTAACAACTAGACTATATTAATGATTGATATATAATATTATTGAGTGACTATAAAGAAAAAACCGTTTTGGTAAAGGGGATATTTATGCCGACAAAACATATAGATTTTAATATAGATGCCGCACAAGGCTTTGGTATTTTTAAAAACAACATTGAAAGTGAATTATTAAACTTTGTAAGTTCCGTTAATATTTCTTGCGGTTTTCATGCCGGAGATCCGTTGTTAATACGTGAATTTCTTATAAAATGTAAAGAACATAATTTAACAGTCGGAGCACATATCGGTTTTAATGATATTCAAGGACTCGGATATCGTCCGATGGAGCTCTCCGAAGATGAAATAGAAGCAATTGTTTTATATCAGGTAGGCGCTTTAGCTTCATTTGCAAGAGCTTATAATCTTGAAATAGACCATGTCAGACCACATGGAGCAATGTATAAACTTGCAAGCGAAAATTATGAATTTTCATTGTCTATTGCAAAAGCTATACAAAAATTTGACAAATGGCTTAATTACACCTGCTTGGATAATGAAATTTTAACCAGAGTTTCCGATGAATTATCTATAGGTGTTAACAGAGAAGTATTTATTGATAAAACATATACTCCAGACTTCAAAATTGACTGGAATGCAAATGCTTATGTTAATGACGAAGATGCATTAAACAGAATAAGAACCATTTTATTCTCATCACAAATTAAATTGGGCAACGGTATATTTATGCCGGTAAATTGTGATACTATTCATTTTGATACTAAAAATCCAAACATAGTTAATTTATTAAAGAAAGCTAATGAAATAGTAGTTCCGACACCTCCTAATTTTAACAGAGTACAAGCATCAGGCTGGGTATAAAGAGGTAAAAGAATGAAATTAAGTAAGTTATTTTTTAAAATACCTAAAGATGCAGGTTGGTTATTACCGGGACTTGAAGTAAAAAGATGGTTTATGCTGCTTATAGCAGGTGCCGTTCTTGCTGCGGTTGGGATATGCATAATATGTAATTTAAGACCTATATATTATCTTATAAATTTAATAATGAAAATTGCTCAAATGCTTCCCTCCGGAATTATAGGATGGGGATTAATTTCTTTAGGTGCAATTATATTCTGTATAGGCTGGCTTAAAACAAATTATTCCATACTTGATGTTAACAATAATGAGAGAAACAGACATGCCGTATTAGAAGAACTATACAGAAGAAGAAAATTAAACAGAGGGCCTAAAATTGTTGCAATAGGCGGCGGTACAGGTCTTTCCACAATGTTAAAAGGTATAAAGAAGATTACAAATAATATAACAGCTGTTGTTACGGTAGGCGATGACGGAGGAAGTTCCGGAAAACTAAGAGAAGAGCTGGGTGTTTTGCCTCCCGGAGATATAAGAAGCTGTATTGCAGCCTTGGCCGATGATGAAGACTTGGTTGCAAAATTATTCCAATTCAGATTTAAAGAATGCTCCGGTTTAACGGGACACAGTTTTGGTAATTTATTCTTAACCGCTATGTGTGCAATTACAGGTGATATGGTAAGAGCGGTTAAAGAATCATCAAAAGTATTATCAATAAGAGGAAGAGTTCTTCCTTCCACATTAGATGATATGCGTTTGGTTGCCGAAATGGATGACGGAACAATTATAAAAGGAGAATCCAATATTCCCGAATCAGGGAAGAAAATTAAAAGATTATTTTCAGAACCGGATAATTGTAAACCTTTAGAAGAT
Organism: Candidatus Gastranaerophilales bacterium; assembly: GCA_016282705.1. Taxonomy (GTDB): domain Bacteria; phylum Cyanobacteriota; class Vampirovibrionia; order Gastranaerophilales; family Gastranaerophilaceae; genus Avigastranaerophilus. Next base: position 124,050 of record JAEELO010000011.1, read on the forward strand.
GTTATTTGGGCTATTCATGATGCGGATTTGATTATTCTTGGGCCAGGAAGCTTATACACAAGTGTTATTCCGAACTTGTTAATCAGAGATATTTCAAAAGCAGTAAGTGAGTCAAAGGCAAAGAAGATATATGTATGTAATATAATGACTCAACCGGGTGAAACAGACGGATTTAAAGTTTCCGACCACATAAAAGCATTATTGGAGCATGCCAAATATAGCAAAATTATTGATGCGGTTCTTGTTAATAACGATTTACCTCAAGAATTACTTGTTCCATATAAAGATGCAGGTTCTGAACCGGTAATTGTTGACAAGGAAGAAATAAACAAACTCGGCATTGAAGTAGTACAAAAAAATCTTATGGAAGATAAATGTTATAATGACGGGCATTCTTCATTTGTACGCCATTCACCAGGACGACTTGCCCGTATTATCTACTATTGGTACAGAAAAAAAGAAAAAGGACTTAAATAATGACTTCTGAAACAATAAAACCTGTAACATCAGGAACATTTCAAAAAATGAAAAATAACGGCGAAAAAATTACAATGCTCACTGCATACGATTTTTCAACCGCAAAATACATAGATGAAGCAGGTGTTGATTCCGTATTAATTGGTGATTCTTTGGGAATGACAATTCTTGGTTATGATACAACCATTAATGTAACTATGGATGATATGGTTACTTTTACAAAAGCTGTATCAAACGGAGTAAAGAGAGCTCTTGTTGTTGCAGATATGCCTTTTCTTTCATATCAGGTATCAAAAGAACAAACAATATTAAATGCCGGCAGATTAATTCAAGCAGGCGCAAAAGCAGTCAAGCTTGAAGGCGCATCCGATTTCATAGTTAATGAAGTCAACCATTTGACAACTTCGGGTATAAATGTTGTAGGACATCTTGGGTTTACCCCGCAATACATTAATACTATTGGCGGATACTATATCCAAGGTAAAACATATGAAAATACAATCAAATTACTTCAAGCAGCAAAAAAACTTGAAGAAAACGGTGTATTTTCAATAGTTTTAGAAATGGTTCCCGAAGAATCAGCAAAATATATCAGTGAAAATCTTTCAGTTCCTACAATCGGGATAGGAGCAGGTAAATATTGTGATGGTCAGGTTCTTGTTATTGATGATATTTTAGGCAAATATCCCGGTAATACTCCAAAATTTGTTAAGCAATATGCAAATATCAGAGAAATAATGACAGATGCTATTTCAACATATAATAATGAAGTAAAAAACGGTCAATTTCCTCAACCTGAACATACTTTCAGATTGACAGACGAAGAGAGGGAAAAACTTGGATACACTACTATTAAATAATATAAAAGATGTAAGACATAATATAGAAAATTGGAAAAAAGACGGTTTAAAAATCGGTCTTGTACCTACAATGGGAGCATTGCATAACGGACACGCTTCATTAATAAAAAAAGCAAAAGAAATGTGCGACAAAGTTGTAGTCAGTGTTTTTGTTAATCCTATTCAATTCGGACCAAATGAAGATTTTGATAAATACCCAAGAACTATAGAAAATGATAAAAAAGTATGCGAAGAAATAGGTGCGGATATAATTTTTGCGCCGTCTCCCAAAGAAATGTACGGAGAAAATAAAAAATTATCCAATATTGATTTAACATTTGTTTGTCCGCCATATAGTTTAGTTGATTGTCTTTGCGGCAAATCCCGTCCCGGTCATTTCGACGGTGTTGCTACGGTTGTTTTAAAACTATTTAACATAGTCACTCCTGATTATGCATTTTTTGGACTAAAAGATGCACAACAATTATTTATACTGAAAAATATGGTAAAAGATTTAAATTTAAACCTTACAATTATTCCATGCCCAATTGTAAGAGAAGACGACGGATTAGCTTTAAGTTCAAGAAATACGTATCTATCCGCAGAAGAACGAAAACAAGCATTAACTATTTCCGCTTCTTTAAGGAAAATCGAATCTTTGTATAAGCAGGGAATTACTGATGTCAGCACATTGTTTGATACAGCATTATCCATATTGGATAAAAATACAGAACTTGAATATCTTGAATTTAGAGATTATGACAATTTTGAGAAAGTAAGTAATGTAAAAAATAACACACTAATTGCGATTGCAGTTCGTGTTGGTAAAACCAGATTAATTGATAATATAATAGTATAGGTATAAATGGCAATAAACAGCACAAAAAGAATAACAGAACTGGAGAGTCAGGCACAGTTAGTAAACGGTGTCAGATATCTCCGTTATGTTTTTTATTTTTATGCTTTTATTTCTTTTGCTTTCTGGTTCTTAAACTGTTTTGAAGTTGATTTATTTTGGGCTAACTGGCTTTTTATCGGCCCGTACAGATTTGTAAGGAATTTTTATTCAGTAGACGGTGTATCAATTGACTTCTCTCTTGCCATCATCGGTATTATTTCGCTAATTATCGGCGGTATTATAGATTTTACATGTAATAAAATGTATGACAAATTTTTAGATGAAGCTGATGAAGAAGAACGCAAAATGGAACAGCGTAAACTTAGAAGAAGAAAAACAGTAGTAAAACCTATAGATGCTTCGTCGCCTGCTGTTAATAACTCAATCAATCCTTTTGAAGACTCAAAATTATTATTTTTAATACAACCTCATATAAATAAAATAAAGAAGAAAGAAAATGATATAGAATTAACTTTTCAGGAGGTTGAAGTTTGGAGAAAAAGAGTTAATGCAAAAGTATTAGAAGGTGTAAGTTATTCTAAGCCGATGCAAAGAGGTTATTACAGAAAAAATCTGTTTTTATTATATAAAGATTTCTATTATGTTGAAGATTTTGTATATTATATAAAGCCTACCATGGAATCAATTATTAATGAATTTAAAAGATACGGTATCTTAGTCAAATTTAATTATGTATTAAGTTCAATCACAAGCATAGACAATTTGGAAAAAGAACTTGATTGTATGGATACAATTTTATCACTTGATTTTACGAATGAGTATATCGTAACAAGCAGATTTAAAGCCACATATGATAATAAACCTGTAAGAAAATACAATTTAAAAATGAAAGGCGAATATAATTTATCAAAGAATCTGTCTGTAACAAACAGACAGCCATTATATTCACTTGAAGATGCACCTGTTAGAGGAGAAGAAGAATGAAAATGAAAATTACAAGAATGGCGCATAACAAACATTTGCCTGAATATAAAACGGAAGGCTCTTCCGGAATGGATTTGTATGCTGCCATAGATAAAGAAATTACATTAAAACCATTGGAAAGAGTGCTCGTTCCGACAGGTATAAAAATTGAAATCCCTGTAGAATATGAAGCACAAATAAGAGCGCGTTCGGGCTTATCCGTAAAACACGGTATAACCTTAATAAATGCAGTTGGTACTGTTGATGCTGATTACAGAGGTGAAGTTTGTGTCGGATTAGTTAATATTTCTAATGAAGAATATACAATAAAACCCGAAGACAGAATAGCTCAGTTAGTAATAGCCAGAGTGGAAAAAGCTGCTATAGAAGTTACAACAGAACTTGCAGAAACTGCAAGAGGTGAAGGCGGGTTCGGCTCAACAGGATTTTAATAGAAATATAAAAAGAGTTTGGTTAATTAACCAAACTCTTTTTATTATTTAAATTTTATTTAACTTTATTAGTGGAATAAATGGTATCCCGTAATAAACGAACATACAAGAAAAATTGCCGAAAGGACATATGTTAAATGATTTAAACCTTTTTCAGCACTTTTTTGCGATGTAAATAAATTTGCAGTACCGCCTATAGCACCAAGTCCGTCACCTTTTGGCGAATGCAATAAAACTAATAGTATTAATAAAATAGCTGTTATTATTTGTATTATCCAAACTGTCGTTAACATTTTTTTTCCTTTAATTACTCTTATTCTCTGAGTTTAACACAAACAAAAGTTTTTGTATCAGCATATCAAGTTTTGTATCTTTTATTAATACCTTTTTTAATTTTGATTTTTCACCTGAAATAATTGAAAGTTTTGACTTATTAACATCAAATATATCCGAGCAAAAAGAAATTAATTCTTTATTTGCTTTATTTTCAATTGGAGGTGCTGAAATTTTTATACGTACATACTCATCCGTATAATCTATAATTTTGCTGAATGAAGAATTAGGCACAAGCTTTACATTAAAAACTATGCCTTCTTGCGTTTCTGTAAGTATTTTATTTAAATTAATCATAAGTAAATTATACATCAATTGAAGTAACTACTGATAAAATTATGGTAAAAAAGGGAAATAAATTGTAAAATGAAAATGTATTAACAGGATTTATTATGGTTGAAGAAAATATATTTGCCGGACTGGAAAAAATACTAAGAGAGCAAAACCGTTCGGAAGAAGATATTCAGGAAATATATAGAGCATACAAATTTGCGGAAAAATTACACGAAGGACAGTATCGTGTAAGTGAAGAACCATATATCATACACCCTGTTGAAGTAGCTAAAATACTTGCAACATTAAAGGTAGATAAGCATACTTTAATGGCATCCATTCTGCATGATACTATTGAAGATACAGGGATTTTACCCGAACAATTGGGTGCTGAATTTGGTGAGGATGTACTAAATCTTGTTCAGGGTGTAACAAAACTTGATAAATATCAATTTAAATCAAAAGAAGAACGTCAGGCCGAAAACTTCAGAAAAATGTTTATAGCAATGGCTAAAGATGTCCGTGTTATATTTTTAAAGCTTGCTGACAGACTTCATAATATGCGTACATTAAACTATATGGCACCAAATAAACAGGTAAGAATTGCGCAGGAAACTCTTGATATATTTGCACCATTGGCAAACAGATTAGGTATCGGTAAAATTAAAGCCGAACTCGAAGATTTATCTTTAAGATATTTAAATCCTGAGAAATACTTTGAAATTGCACAACTTGTTGCACAAAAAAAGGTTGAACGTGAAAATACGGTAAAACTTTTAATTGATGAAATATCCGAAAGTTTAAAGAGAAATGAAATAAATGCCGAAATTACCGGTCGTGCAAAGCATTATTACAGTATTTATAAAAAGATGCAGCGATTAAATGTAGCATTTAACGATTTATATGATATTACTGCGGTTAGAGTTATTGTTGACACAGAAAGACAGTGTTATGAAGTATTAGGTATAATCCACTCATTATTCAAACCAATTCCGGGGCGTTTTAAAGATTATATTGCTATGCCGAAAGGCAACGGTTATAAATCTTTGCATACATCGGTTATAGGACCTAAACAAAAGCCTTTGGAAGTACAAATTCGTACGAAAGAAATGCACAAGGTTGCGGAATATGGTGTTGCCGCACACTGGAAATATAAAGAATCAGGTTCTATAAAAGTTTCATCGGAAGATGATATTAAATTTTCTTGGATGAATCAAATGATAGAGCTTGAAAAAGAAGCCTCCAATGCAAATGACTTTGTTGAAAAAGTTAAGCTGGATTTATTCGGTAATCAGGTTTTTGCTTTTACTCCGATGGGCGATATTATTGATTTACCGCAAAATGCAACTCCGATTGATTTTGCATTCAGAATTCACTCTGAAGTAGGATATAAAACAACCGGTGTTTTAATAAACGGAAGAATTGCACAGCTGGATACAAAATTAAATAATGGTGATATCGTCGAATTATTTACATCTAAAACAGGTACACCAAAGCTTCACTGGTTAAAATTTTGCGTAACAAAACAAGCTCAATCAAAAATAAGACAATGGTTCAAGAAACATAACAGAGAAGAATACATCAATACCGGAAGAAATATGCTTGAGCAGGAAATTACTAAAACCGTATTTGATGAAAATATAAAGAATGGTCATTTACTTGAAATAGCAAAGATACTCAATTATGTTTCAGTGGAAGATTTACTTGCGGCTGTAGGTAACGGAGAAACCACTCTGAGTAAAGTTACAAGTAAAATTAAAAAGCAGACGGAAGCCGCAGAAGAAGGACAATTTGTTTCCAATAAGAAAAAAAGCAGTTATAAAGATGAAATTTCAGGCTTGGAAGGAATGTTATATTCCTTTGCAAAATGCTGCTCTCCTGTTCCTGGCGAACATATTGTAGGCGTAGTTACAAGAGGGAAAGGTGTTTCCATTCACAGAATTGATTGTCCGTCTTTAGATACAATACCTGAAGAACGATTAATGAAAATTAATTGGAAAAATGATGAAAATCCGCATCGTACTTATGTTACTTCAATCAGAATAATTTGCGTAGATAAACAAGGTATGCTTCAGGATATTCTTTCCAAAGTCGTTGATTGCTCAAGTAATATAAAATCAATTGATGCGAATACAAATAAAGCAAAGAAAGTTGGTGTTATTGATATAGGAGTTGAAGTTAACGGGATAGAAAACCTTAATGCAATTATCAATTCTATTCAATCCCTTCCTGATGTTCATTCCGTAAAAAGAATTCAAATGAATTCAAAAATGAAAACTTCTTTGGATTTAAAAGAAACAAAAAAGAAAAAAGCAAAGAAGAAAACCGAATAAATAATGAATTTGAAACAAATAGAAAAAGATTTAGCTGCTATTAAAAGAACTACATTTGGAATTTCAATACCCGAATTAAGAAAATATGCCAAAAAAATTGCCAATGGTAATTATGAAAGTTTTATTTTAAATAACACATTTGAAACATTTGAATTAAGGCTTCTTCATGCATTTGTAATTGGTTATATAAAAACAGATATAAAAGTTCTTCTAAAATATTTTCGTGCTTTTATTCCCTATGTTAGTGATTGGGCTGTTAACGATTCATTATGCCAGAATTTTAAAATTGCAAGAAAATATCCTGATATTGTATGGGGGTTTTTAATTAAATATAAAAACAGCAAAAAAGAATTTGAAAGCCGAATTGTTTCCGTAATATTGCTCTCTCATTATTTAAACGATAATTATATAGACAGAGTAATAAATGTTTTAGATGAATTAAATACTGATGATTATTATTCAATGATGGGAGTAGCTTGGGCAATAGCAACAGTAATGGGGAAATATCCCGAAAAATGTTTAAGATATTTAAAATCAAAGAACTGTCATTTAGATAAAATAACATATAATAAATCTTTGCAAAAAATCAGAGAATCTTATAGGGTTTCCAAAAAGATAAAAGAATTAACAAAAACTATGACTAAATAATTTAATTTTTTAGCAATAGTTTCTCAAATTCCATAAGAGCATCAATACCGACTAATTGTTCCAATGCCGCACGATTTTCCAAATATTCAAGTTCTAACTTTGCTTTTGTATCTACCGCAGAACGATAATATGCATCAGCAATTAATAACTGCTCCTGATTTTCATATATTGAAGCATGGTATCTTTCTTCTCTCTGCTTTAAATTCTTTTCACACATAGATAGCAGATTATAACTAGTCATATAATCATAATAAAGGTCTATAACCTTCTTTTGCATATTATCCACTTTTGTAATAAGAACTATCATATCTGCATCTGTAACTTTAGTGTATTTATAGTTTAAATCTTTATCATTAAAAGAAAGTGAATTTAAAAGGTGACCTCCAAACATAGCGGCTGTTGCACTGAACGGATCCCCCAAGCCTGCACCTGCAATTGATGATACTGTTGATAAAGGTCTTATTATTTTCTTTATAATTGTTTCATCAGGTTTATCAGCATCAGGATTTGATAATTTATACAGAGCAAATTTAATCGTTTCACTTCTTAGAGCTGCTCCGGCCCATAAAATTTGTATATGCTCAAGCATTTCTTCTTTTTCTATTGTAAGAAGTTTTGATATTTCATTAGATAAATCTTTTAAAGAGCTGTCTGCATATGTCGAATTTTTAATATATTCTTTCGCATATAATGCAGTCTTTTCGCTTTCCTTTTGTGTTAAATCTGTCACTTTATATTCTTTTTCAATACCATATGAAACACCTAGCCTGTATGCGGGGTCTTTTGGATTATTCAAGTCTTTTACGGTTGTTGCATATGCACATCCGCCAAATATTACTGCTATTATTAATATTAATAATGACTTCTTCATTGTTTATTTAAAACTTCCGTATTTATTAACTGATTTTTTAATGCATACTGAGATAAAATTAAATCATCAACAGCTTTTTTTCCTGCAAGTCTTTCAAGAGAAAGATAATATTTTTTTGCTTCCTGCTCCTGTTTATATTCCTGTAATTGCATATCTTCATACAAAGCGGAAGAAACTATTAATTCCGTAACAGAGTTATTTTTTAGAGCATTTGCATAATTTTTATTATAAAGAATTATTCTGGAACGGGTATCTTTTAATTTATTTAAAGAGCCTTTGTATTCGTAGTATGAAGATATTATTTTTTCCTGTAAATCTTCTATTGTACCTGCAAGCTGAATAAGCTCCGTATCTGTAATAGGTGCTTGCTGTCCTTCCGATGCATCTTTATTTAAAAAGTTATTAGCAAGTCTGCCTGCCGAAAAAGATGCAGACTGTATCATAGCATTTGAGCCTGTGAACATCGGAATAAAACTTGCACCGTATATTAAAGAGGATAACCCTTTTGCCATAAGAGAAGAATGCAGTCTCCTTTGTGATTCGGGTGTATTTAGTTTATTCATTGTAAATTTTATCAATGTATTATTTTCTATAGTTGCACGCCAAAGAGATTCTATATCTTTAACTTCTTCTTCTTTCTGCATCCTTATTAAATCTTCAATAGCACTTCTGTCATTTAAAACAAGATTTTTATTTGCTTGAGCAATGTTATTGTTTAACTTCAGTTCATCCTTCTTTACAGGCCCGAGTTTTATAACCTCGGCAGCATATGAAAAACTTCCCGAAAAAATTATCATTATTACTATTAAAAATATTAATAATTCTCTATATTTAATTCTTACCATACTACCCTCTGATTAATTTTATATCACATAAAAAATACAGTTTCCAACAATTGAAGTTAATAGTTAAAATATATTAATAAGAATTGTCAGCTTGATAATAAAATTTAAATATTTTATTATATAAATTAATTTACGGTAGATAAAATGATAAAAACAAAAAATATCCCTTATTTGTATACACAAATTTCCAGAGATGAACAAATATTATGGGCGGGAAAACCTAATAAAAAATGCATGGTATTAGAAGCTATATTCAATGTACTGTTACCTTTTGCGTTAATTTGGGGATTAGTCGATATGTCATTTATAGTCCCTTTAATACCCGGAATTATGCGAGGTGAAGATACTTCTATGCTTGGATTTTATATAATGTTTTTTTCAATTCATTTACTGCCTGTTTGGATATATTTGTATGGAGTTCTTTCTGTAGGATTGAATTATAAAAATACGGAATACATAATTACGAACAAAGCCATTTATGAATCAAGCGGAGTATTAAAAAGAAAAGTCCGAGTAAAAAGATTCCAGCAAATATCTGATATTAGTATTCACAGAGGATTGATTGATAAACGACTTAATCTTGGTGATGTTGAATGTACAGACCCAAATGATTTTTATTATACTAAAAGCGGCAAAAAATATAACAAAATAGTAATTCAAGATATTCCTGACTATAATATAGTATTCAACATTCTTATAGAAAATAATGCAAACAGCAAAAATAATGAATTTTATAATGCACAGAAAAACTTAATGCAAAATAATACGGATTACGATAGTTATGACAATTATAATGATAATTATCCGTATAATGATGAACAATGATTTATAATTTTTTTGCCATTTCTTTCATTGTTTCAAGAGCTCTATTTGCAAGTAATTCATTTTTTAATTTTTTATTTTTCTTTGTCTTTTTATCCATTTCCATTTCGGAAAGAATTCCCCAGTTTGAGTTAATAGGTTGAAAAGATGTATGTCCTTCAAAACTTATGTAATGTGTTAATGCGCCCAGAACGGTTTCAGAGGGTATTTCTATTAGGTTTTCACCTTTCATATATTTTGCCATATTTATACCTGCCAATAGTCCTGATGCTATAGATTCCGTATATCCTTCAGTTCCGGTTATTTGTCCTGCGAAAAATATATTTGGATTTTTTCTTAATTGCAATGTCGGAGCTAGTACTTTCGGACTGTTTATAAATGTGTTTCTATGCATAACTCCGTATCTGACTATATTAACATTCTCTAAGCCCGGAATTGATTGAAGAAGCTCTTTCTGGCTTCCCCATTTTAAATTGGTTTGAAATCCGACCAGATTATATAAACTTGCCGATTTATTATCTTGTCTGAGTTGAACAACAGCATAATTCTCTTTTCCGGTTCTTTCATCAACCAGTCCTACGGGTTTTAACGGACCAAATCTTAATGTATCTACACCTCTTGATGCCAGTATTTCAATCGGCAAACAAGATTCAAAAAATTTCGCATCTTTCTCAAAAGATTTTAATTCTATTTTAGGTGCATTAATAAGAATATTATAAAACTTTTCATATTCTTCTTTATTCATAGGACAATTTATATAATCCGCATCTCCTTTGTTATAACGATTCATATAAAAAGCCTTATTAAAATCTATGGAGTCTTTTTCTACGATTGGTGCTATGGCATCAAAAAAATGCAAGTAATCTTCTCCGATTAATTTTAATATATTATCCGAAAGTGTTTTAGATGTTAACGGACCTGAAGCTATAATAGTAGGTATTTCAGGATTAATCTGTGTTACTTCTTCTCGTATTACGTTTATATATGGATTTTCTTCAATTTTTTTCGTAACGGTTTGAGAGAAAAGTTCTCTGTCTATAGCCAGCGCCCCGCCTGCCGGAACTTGAGATTGTAATACGATAGAAATAAGTTCTCCACCCAGTATTTCCATTTCATGTTTTAATAAGCCTGAAGCATTAGATATATCATAAGAACCCAGGCTGTTAGAGCATACAAATTCCGCAAATTTATCGGTTTTATGTGCGCCTGTTTGAACATTAGGACGCATTTCATATAAATCAACTTTTATTTCTCTTTTTGCAAGCTGCAGTGCCGCTTCGCTTCCTGCCAGTCCTGCACCTATGATTAGTGCTTTTTCCATTTTATCCTCTTGTTTTTATTATTACATAAATATACAAGCTATATTCTTTTTTATGGTGTAAAATATAAATTATGGATAGTATTAAAATATTTATTTTTGACGAAGAAGAATTAACAAAAACTCTTATTGAGAGTTATCTTTGTGATGTTCTTTTCCCTTATACAACAGAAAAATACAATGAATTTGATGAGGGTTTAATAAATAGTTCGGATGAAAATAAAATAATCATCGTAAATATTAACCGATTAAATGATGATTTATTAAATAAAATTTCTGAAAATTCTAAAAATCCTAAGAATAAATTTTTAATTATTTCATATGATACATTAACGGATTTACGCGTTAAAGCTATAAGAGCAGGTGCTGTAGATTTTTTGCTTAAACCGTTAATCAAATCCGATTTTTTATATTCCTTGCAGCACATTTATAAAAATATTATTTCTGATAAAACAAAAGAAAAAGGAACTCTATCCTTGTTTATGTCTAATATACCTGATAAGGATAATTCCGTATTTATGTATAATCTTGCAAAAGAGGCGGTAAATATACAAAAAGGGAATGTCCTTATTATAGATTTTCCTCTTTGTGAAACAAATATTGCCGATTTAATGAAAGTTCCGCTTAATCTTACGGAAATTAATAACTTTTCAAATAATATTAAACAAGATATAGACTCTTCTTTATATATTTTAAATTGCAAAATGGAGAATATCACAAAAACTTCTCTTAATTGCTTATACAAAGAAGTACAAAATAATTATAAAAACATTTTTGTTAATATTCCTGAGAATATGCCGGATGATATTAAAAAATTATTTTTGGAAGATTGCAATAATTTTTATTACGTTATATCACAAAGCACCGGTTCTGTTGAAAAAACAAAAAATGATATAAAGAATCTTCTAAACAAAAAGAGTCCCAATTTTATTATTATTGATAATAATAAAAAGAATAATTTTAAAGTCGAAAGATTTAAAACTTGTTTGGACGCAGAAATTTTCCATACAATTTCTGCTAACTATACCGCTTTTGAAAAAGTTCTTATGTATAAAAAGACATATAATGAACTTAACAAAGACTATGAAATCGCAAAAGAATATGTTAACCTTGCTAATAAAGTAATAAACAGGAAATAAAAATGAACTTAAAAGACCGATTAATAATTGCAAAACAAAATAATATAACCTCAGAAAATAAAGAAAATCTATTGGATATTTCAGATATTTTTGTAAATGCTGATGAAACTTCGGATATACTACGTTCTATATTTTCAGATAATAAAAATGTCATTTTTATGTCTGACAGAAGTATAGGTAATGATGTTTACATCAATTTTATACAGCTTCTTATAAAAGAAAAACAAGTTCATCTTTTAGAGACCTGTGAAGAAAATCTTTTGAGTTCGTCAAAAATAAATGTTATAAGAAATCAAGCATTAAAAGATTGTGTAAAATTATATGAGGCTTCAATTGCAGGATATTACTCAATAGCCGCAATATTAAAACTAAATAATAACAACAATGTTATTGATAAAATTAAATCCGTTATTGCATTAAATCATCCTAATTTAACAGAGAATAATATTAATTTATTAATTAAAGAATCACAATATACTTATGTTTGGGCAGAAAAGTATAACGGTAAACTTATAATTTCTTGTATATTTGAAACAAATGACGGAAATACAATACAGGTTAGATATTCATATTTTAATAATGATTTTCAAAATAATAAAACAGAAGAAGAAAAGAAAGAAAAAACAAAATCAATTGACGAAGAATTATTAAATTATTCTTCTGCTAAAATTATTCAAGAAAAAAATAAACAGGAAGAGAATATTCAGCAACACGAAGAGAACCCTATACCTCAAACAAATACTGAAAAAAATGTTGAAAATGAAAAAATATCCAATAAAGTTAATAAGTATAAACTTCTCCGAGAAAAAGTTTTAGCAAAACGAAATAAACAATTTTAATAAATATTTACATAAAATTTGATTTTCTAAAGTTATTTTTCTGAATGTCGATACAAAAGAGGTAGTACTATTTTGGAGAAAAACTTATGCCTGAAAAATTACATGGTATCAATTACAAAGCAATTGATATTACAAAGCTCAAACCTGCAGGTTCGGAAGATATACAATCACCTGTTGGGGAAATGAATCTAAACGACGGCTTATCAGAAAACGAAATAAAATTTATAGATAAAAATAAAGACGGTTCAATAACAGAAAAAGAATTTAAAGAGACATATGGCGGCGAAGGAGATGCATATAAAAAGTCTTGGAATGCTCTACAAAAAGCATATAAATTAAAAGTAAAAGAAGAAAAAGAAAACGGGAAAACCGTTAAATCTAAATATGATAAAAACGGTAACATGACGGGATATACCATATATCAAACCAATAAGGAAGACGGTACTGTCACTGCCAAAACATATACAATGAAAGACGGTAAAGCAGTATTAAAAAATACAAAGACAACAGCTGCTGACGGTACGGTTACAACGGTTACCAATAAAGAAAAAATCACAACAAAAACTGCTCATGGTACAAAGGCTTCAAAAAATAAAAACGGGAAAATCACGTCGGTAAAAAGTGAAGACAATGACAAAGTAACTTTCAACTACGACAAAGACGGAAAGATAAAAAGCGCAAAAGTTACAATTGACGGAAAAAAATATTCAGGCAAAAAGATTTCTTATTCAAAAGATAAAAAAACAACCTATATAAAAGATAAGAACGGTAAACTTGTTGCCAAAATGCACACTAATACAGACGGCTATACATTTATCACAGCATATAAAGACGGGAAAAGGAACAAAGTATATAAAGTTGACAGTTCAGGGAAACCCGTAACAGAAAAAAGCTATAATTCAAAAGGACAACTTGAAAAAACAAAACATTGTGTATCCGGTATTGAGCGCACATTTAAATATGATAAAGAAGGTAAATTAGAGTCTTCCGTCGATACTGATGCAAATGGTAAAAAATTAAGCGAACAAACCTACATTAAGGATAGTGCGTCTGCGTATTACGCAGGTAAAAAAGGCCCATTGTATGCAACAAGAACATATTATGATGAAAACGGAAATCCGAAAAGATATCAAGAATTCTCCTATAAATCAAACAGTAAAAAAACTGATGTAACTAAAACCATTACAAGTTACACATATGAAAACGGGAAAAAAGTTCTTTCAAAGACTGTTGAACTTTCACAAGATAAATATGGAAACACCCAAAAATCTAAAATAACCCATGCGGATGGATCTGTATCAACTAAAACATACACATATGATTCCAAGCTGGACAGACATTTAGGTAGAAAACACTATAAAACAGTTACGGAAGATGCCGGCAACAAAAAAATTACAAGAGATTATAAAAACGGAGCTATTTCGCATAAAAAAGTTGTTACTATGAATAACGGTCAATCAGTTACTACAGAATATGATTATACGTATTATCCGGATTCAAACAATACAATAAAAACTAAAACAAAAACGACTTCAAGCGGCAAAAAAATAGAATATGCATACAATCTGGATGGTTCTTATACAAAAACATATACGGATTCTAAAGGTAATAAAATTACGAAACACTACGATAAGGACGGAAATCTAATAAAACCAAAAGATAATGAATAAAGAAGAAGCCTGTACTATTTGTACAGGCTTCTTTTTATATGTAATAAGATATTATTTGCGATAATTTTATGAGTCTTTCCGGCATTACAAAAATACAAAGTAAAACTATTGTACATATATATAGCGTTATTTTAGGAATTATAAACATTTTAGTTACGCTTACAATATCATTTTGTTGTTTAAAAAAGTTTCTGATTATTCGAAAACCTGTAAAAAGAAACATTATCATAATTATAATTAAAACAGCAAGCGCAGCTAAATATATTATATTTAATCTTGATAATGCAATAAATTCATATAATCTTGCGATAAAACCCCCTGTAGGCGGAAATCCCACCATCGCAACAATACATAGCAGAAACGCAGTTGTAAAATATGGTCTTTTCTTAAATAACCCCGTATAGGAATTAATATTATCCGATTGAAA
This sequence comes from Candidatus Gastranaerophilales bacterium, assembly GCA_016282705.1. Lineage (GTDB taxonomy): Bacteria > Cyanobacteriota > Vampirovibrionia > Gastranaerophilales > Gastranaerophilaceae > Avigastranaerophilus. Next base: position 139,158 of record JAEELO010000011.1, read on the forward strand.
TCTTGTACGAAGAATAATTGAGGCGCTCCACATTCCTGCAACGGTAAATATGTAAACAAAAATTCCGAAGATAACAGTTGATAATGAATAAACATCAATACTGCATATTGCGGTCATAAATAATACACAATTAATGATTGTCATAATTGCATATATTCTTTTTATATTTGTTTCGTTTATCGATTTTATTATAGTAACTGCAGCCGTTATGAGTATTGACAATATTGTAATTATTTGAAGTATCGGATTCTCGGCAAATACGAATACGAATAGTCTTGAAATAAATGCAATATATGCAATAACAGGAATTAATGAAATGTACAAACAAATTCCTGATGATGTATTTTCAAATATATTTATTAAATTGTTATATGCAGGTATAAGTCCTAAAATCACCAAAAAAGAAAATATAAGAAGTGTACAGCTTATTGTATATGTTAAATTTGAAGAAAAAACAGAAATAATTTTATTAATTTCAATGATATATGTATTCCCAGTTAATTTATATAAAAGAATACAGCCTGTTAGCATCAAAATATTTGATATAATAAAAGATGCCATATATATCAATGATGAATGTTTACTTTGAACATTTCCCCTGAATGCCAGTAATTTATATACTGAAAAATTTATAAGTACAGCAGAAATGTATCCTGATATTAAATCTGCGGAAGAAATAAGCAGAAATGAAGACAAAATACCAAACAAAAAATAACTAAAGAACTTAAAAGAATGCTCTTTCTTCTCTCTTATCAAATTATGAGAAGCGGCAATTGTTAATATTGCAGCTACTAATATAAATCCCTTGAATGTTGTTGTATAGATATTTGATACAAATAAACCGTTAAAATCATATGATTGTGTGCTGACTTTTGCAAAAATAATGAAAATACCGGCTGTTATAAGTGCCAGTGTTGAAGTTATTTTAGCAATTTTGTATCCGTTTTGTTTAATAAAAAACGATAATATTAAAGAAATAACAATAAATAAAAATATAATTATTTCAGGTTTAAAATTATTAAATATAGAAATTAAAGTATTCATTAATATGCTCCTGCTAAGGTATAAATGTAATTACCGTAATTTTGGATTATATCCGATATTGAAGAAGGGATTATTCCTGTAAGTATTATAATAATTGATATAATAAACAAGATAGAAAGCTGTTTGGTTTTTATATCATATATTTTTTTATTTTTAAAATTATATTCTCCCGTAAAAATATTTAAATATGTTTTTATAATATAAAATCCGGATATCATAATTGAAATAAGTGATAATATCACACAAAACTTGGTATCTATAATACCGTCTGATTGAAATATAAAAGCACCCGAAAGACTTAAAAATATTGCATTAAATCCGCATAATAAAGGAAGAGCGGCACAAGCAAAAAAGAAAATTGATGCAATGTACATTAATTTGGGCATTTTTTCTCCAAGTCCGGTTATTTTCTTTAGATTATAGGTTCCGCAATTTTTAAATATACTGTTAGCAGTTATATAAAGTCCTGTAATAATAAAAGAATAAGAAATTAATTGAAAAATACTTCCGGTTATTCCTTCTTCAGTCAATGAAAATAGTCCAAGAAGAAATATGCTTGTACTGATTATTCCCGTATATGCTAATATTTGTTTTAAACTATTGGTATATATAATTTTTAGTACCGCATATATTATATTTACTGTAAGTAAAACATATAAAAGCGGAGTAATTAAAGTTATTTCTTCTGAGAATAATTGGAAAATATATTTAATTATTCCTAATGAATATATATTAACCATAATAGCGGATATGAAAACACTTACGGAAGCAGGTGCATTTACTACAGCTTCAGTATACCATTTATGAAAAGGAGCAACCGGTAAATTAAAAATAAATCCCGCTAATAATATATAGAAAATAATATTTCGTCCGATATCAGAAAAATTGGACATATCGATATCGCTTATATCAGAACTTAAAATTCCTGTATATCTGAAATTGAAAAAATAAATTAATAAAAATCCAAGCAAAATCAATACAGAGAATATTGATTTATTAACAAGAAATAAATTTGCTGTTCGTTCTTTTAACAAATTACACCATTTTAAAAGAATAATGTACATTGGTACTATCAAAACAAGTTGCAGGGTGAAGAAAAGAAACATATCTTTTACAAAAAGAGCTGCTATTCCCGTAAATTGCGTAACTTGTAATAATGAATAAAATAAGCGATAGTCTTTTTTTATCATTCCTTTTGATATATGGACTATTATTAATAAAATAAAGTTCAAAAGAATAACAAGAAGCAGCGATATAGAATCTATTTGAAAAGAAGCATTAATTCCAAGAACATTTATCCATTTGAACCCTGATTCAATAATGTAATCACTCTGAGAAAAATCGAAATTAATACTTAAAACTGCAGTTAAAATCAATGTTATTAACGCAAAAAATTTAGTTATATGTCTTATTATTTTTTCTTCATCGGGAACCAGCGGTAATTGTAATATTATTCCCGAAATCATTGGTAAAAATATGATTAAATATATTATTGAATCCATTATAAGCTCCCTAAAAATATGCTGTGCAAATAAACAGCAATAAATATAAATACTATAATATATAAACTGTATGCTAAAACTAATTTTGGTATACTTATTCTTTTTCTGTTTAAATCATTTTTATTACTTTTAGCGAATATAACATCTGGTATAAATCTTATCATTTGCGAAAGTTTAGATATTTTATCGGAAATTGCCACAAATAAATTATTTGCTTTTTTGTTCAGAACTTCCCCAATAATAAAAATCATTATTAATATAATTCCTATGATAAATATTGAAGTCAATAACATTCCGTTCAGTAGAATATTAATTCTTAATAAGAGATATAATCCCGATATTAAAGACATCAATAATATAAATAGGTATAACAAATATTCTCTTTTTTGTACAAGAGCATAATATAATTGCTGAAACGGAATAAGTAATACTCTTATAGCTATATAAAAAATAAACAGTAAAAGAATGGATGTGTATATATTCGGATAAGTAATTCCCTGAAGTTGGAAATTAAAAATATCCAACCCCGAAAATGCTAAAAAATCAGATTGTAAGGCATTTATATAATAAGCTGAAATATAAGAAAAAATAAATATTCCTGTAAATAATGAAATTTCTGCCGTGTAATTTGCCCAAATAGTTTTTTGATAGTTGTTATTGTTGAAATATAAAGTATTACAGGTACAAAGAGCAGCAAAAGAAATAATATCAAAAATAAAAAATTGGAAAAAATTAGGAGATAAAATCAATCCCGATAAAGAAAAGCATAAGAAATTAACCAATGCAAAAAACACATTGTATTTATTGCTGTTTTCCAATTTTTTACCGGAATATATTTGAATAAATAATGCTGCAGAAAAAAGTATAATTAGCAAAACTGCTGAATTTATATCAACAATTGTTCCGGCAGAAATATGTATATCTCCGGCTCTTAGCCATTCTATGGCATGTTCTATAACCATTTGCTGAGGAGTAACTATATATATCAATGCAGCAATTGAAAAAAATAAACCAATAACAGAAGACAACAAACTAAGAATATAGGTTATTTTATTATTTTCCGTTATTTTAAAAAATATTCCCGATAATATTACAAAACAAATCCATAAAGGAAAAAGTGAAATTATATATATATTATCGGTAAAAAAATTCATTTTCAAATCCCCAATCAACTCTAGTTCATATAAATGTTACATCGCCCAAAATTACATGCAACTAACCTTGAAATATTTATAACATATAGTTATTATTAATATAATAGTACAGTAACTAATATTAAGTTAATTTATGAAGAAATTTTTGCAAAACATTTTAATATTATCCCTGATGGCATTTTATATGTGTAATTGTGCATATGCAGATAATATATATGAAGCGGAAGCACTTTTAAGGAAAGCAAAAACCGCATCAATACAAGATGAAGCATATGAATATATTAACAAAGCACGTGATTTATATCTGAAAGAATATGATAATAATCCATTAAATATAGATGTATTATTAGGTTTATCAAAAGTAAATCAATTAACAGGTGATAGAGCGGAAGCAAAATTATATGTACTGAAAGCCTATAATATGAATCCGGCAAATCCTTTATTACAGCGTGAAATGGGAGATTTTTTCTACAGTTTTCAAGAATATTCAACTGCTATTGAATATTATAAACTTGCGTTAGCCTCAGGACTTTTAGAAGATTATGAAACTAATCTTAAAACGGCAAAATGCTTTGAAAAATTGGGAGATTTAGAAAATGCCGAACTATACTATAAAATAAGCGGGCATGTAAATTCTTCTTCCAAGGAAGTAAAAATTAAATTAAATGAATATGAATCTTCCCACAGACCTGATGATACACAAGAGCTTGATAGTTTAAAATATAAATATTTATTTAAAAACAGAATGTTGTCCGAAGAAGAAGCCACCGAACAAGAAGCTCGAGATATTATACAAAAGTTGTCAGAAGATATGATGCCTTAATCTAATGATTTTTCGGTCAGAGGCTGACTTATCATTATGCCTTCTCCACCGATTTCATTTATTTGTTTACCATCCAAATACAAATATATTTTTTGATTTTTAGTATTAGCTAATGATGTTTTAATCAATTGCATCATTCTGGAATATATACTGTCTGTTCCTCCGCCGTACTGAAAATCAGAACTTAAGTCAATTATAATTTTATTACCGCTTTCTTTTATTCCTAACAGTTTTGTTACTTTAGGTATTTCACTATATGCACCTAAAGATTTCTCAACTAAATTAGGACCTTTTAGCAATTCTTCAATTGCAAATTCAAATTTATCTTTATCTTCTGAAACTTCTCTTTGAACTTTTTTATATATCCCGTTTGCATTAGCATCTAACGCAAGGAAATATATATCAACCTTTTCTGCTTCTTTTTTATTTTCTTCGGGATTTAGTACCTCTGTTGGTGCTTTTACTATTTCATCAGGAGTTTTTGTCTCGGTAGGAATTATTTTAGGTACTTCAACATTTGGAACTCCTTTAAATTTTGCGGCAAGTTCAGCAATGTTTTCTCCGTATCTTTCCTTCACAAAGAAAAAAGACAAAATCAAAAGAACTATTATTACTATTTTTGCAAAGTTACTCATTATTCTCCGTATAATTTTTATTTATAATAAAAATCCCTTCCGTATTTATTATATTATCAGAAATTTGTGCTTTTGTTATATTTATTTTACAATATTTTCCGTTTAATGAACCCAATTCATATTTAAAAGGATTTATCTTATCTGTTATTACATTTGTTATATTGCCGAAAATTGAATTAGGGCTGATATTTGTAAGGCTGATTGTATTATTTTTAACAATAAGCTCAGAGTTAAAATTAATTACAAAATTTAAAAGCAGAGTTTCAACAGGAATAGTATAGTATATTTTTCCGCCTTTTATTTCTATTTCAGGAGTATGAATTTTTAATACGGTATTACCTTTTACAGTTATCGGAAAGCTGTTTAATTTATTTTGAAATTCTTGTGAATTCAAAATATGCTTTATATCTTCATTTGTTATGGCTGCTTTATAGTCAAAATACAATTCATGCGGATAATATACTCTTTTGTTTTTATAAATTATTTTGTTATACCCGCATTTTGTTTTAGCTTCAAAATCGGAAATAGAAAATGCTTTATATTGAATTCTTTTACTATTTAACTTTAATGATTTAAACTCTCCTTTATTCATGCTGTCTATATTGTATATATCTAAATCAGCATAAATTTTAGAATTAAGTGCTTTTTTTAATTCTCCTTCAATAATGACTTCCGTTATTTTCTTTGATGCAAAGTTTAAACCTGTTATTTTGTTTATGATTTTTTCGTTATTTATATCCGCAATTTTATATTCGTTAGGACAATAAAAATCAAATGAAAAAGCAGGTATTACAGTAAATATCATAAAAAATAGAACTAAAAAGACTTTCATAAAAGCACCTTCTTTGGTTGAATAAACTCTTCATCGGCAACCGCAAGCGCAACGACAGTATTATCTTTTAGCAATAATATATCTTTCTTTGCATTATGCATATTTTTAAATTTATTTCCGTTTAAAACATATTTATACTCTTCTTCATTTAAATTAACTTTTTCAAGAGGTATTACATCCTGCGGTTTTATAATATGTTTTGATATATCTTCTTTTTTAAGATTATCATTTAACTCTATAGCTTCGGATAATTTCATTCCCGCATTTTCTGTTCTTATAAGTTCATACATTACGGCACCGGTGTTTAATTCCTTACCTAAATCATTAACAACGGAACGAATATAAGTTCCTTTTGAACAAGAAATACTAATTCTAACTATCTGACGCTCATAATCAAAATCTAAAAGCTTATTTTCATAAATTATAATTTCACGCTCAGGTATGTCAGACGGAATGTTTCCCGCACGAGCCAATTGATATAACCTTTTTCCGTTATAATGAACAGCCGAAAAAGCCGGCGGAATTTGTTTAATTTTACCTTTAAATTGCTCTAAAGTTTTTTCTATTTGCTCTTTAGTAACTTTTTTACACTCCTTTTTCTTTACAATCCCGTCAGTATCATATGTGTCCGACTCAAATCCAAGATACATTCCAGCAATATAGCTTTTATCCGATGGCAAATAGTCAATTAATTTAGATGCTTTTCCTATTGCTACAGGCAATACACCTGAAGCTATCGGGTCCAGCGTACCGGCATGTCCGATTTGTTTTATACCCGTAATTTTTCGTAAAATCGAAATGACTTTATGAGAAGACATTCCTGATGGTTTATTTATGTTTATAAAACCGAACAATTATATTTCGCCTCTTGATATTTTATCTATAATTTGAGATACATTAGCACCGCGTTCCAGAGAATCATCAGGAATAAACCTGAGTTCGGGTGTTAACCTAAGTCTTACTCTTTTGCCTATTTCATATCTGATTTTTGATGTGTTATCGGTAATTGCTTTAATCGTATTTTGTTTTTCTGCATCAGGAGCAAAAACGGAATAATAAACCTTTGCAAAAGAATTGTCATGAGCAATTTCTATATCGGTAATAGAAACAATACCGTGTATTCTGGAATCTTTTAATTCCTTTTGAATAATATCAGCTATTTCTTTCATTAATGTTTTTCTTACACGTTCGTTTCTTAAAGACATATTCAACCTTACCTATACCAAAACCTGTCTTTCAACTTCTTCTGTTGTTGTAACTTTTATTATATCGCCTTCTTGTAAATCATTAAACTTATCAAAAGAAATACCGCATTCAAAGCCTTGAGCAACTTCTTTTACATCATCTTTAAATCTCTTTAATTGATCAATTTGACCTTTAAAGATTTCTTTTCCGTTTCTTTCAACAACTGCTGTTTTATTTCTGATTATCTTACCTTCCGTAACATAACAACCTGCAATCTTAGTTGTTTTTCCGATAGTAAAGATTTGTCTTACTTCTGCCTGACCTAAATATACTTCTTTTATTTCAGGCTGCAACAAATTCAGCATTGTTTGTTCCAAATCTTCAAGAACCTGATAGATAATATTGTATTTTTTAATTGTTACATTTTCTCTTTCCGCAGCTATTTGTGCATTTGCATCCTCTTTAACTGTGAAGCCCAATATAATAGCATTACTTGCGCTTGCCAGCATAACATCTGCTTCTGAAATATCACCAACTCCGACATGAACTATTTTCGTGATGATTTCTTTTGATTCAAGCTGTGAAACCCCTTGAGATACTGCTTCTGCTGCACCATGTGTATTAGCTTTAATAATTAAGTTCAAATGTTTAATATTATCATCGTCACCGCCTACTTGTTCATTTCTTATATGAGCGGGTTTCAAGCTGTCTAATCTTGAATTTCTTTCTTTTTCTTTTCTTTCCTGCCATATAGATCTCATTACTTTTTCATTTTCAACGGCTTCGAACGTATCACCCGCCTGAGGAACTTCCGTTAAACCAAGTATTTCAACAGGAGTTGACGGACCTGCTTCTTTAATACGTTCTCCGGAATCTGATAATAATGCTCTTACTTTACCGCATACATTGCCGACTACAAAACAATCACCCGTATGAAGTGTACCGTTTTGAACCAACAGAGTAGCGACAGGACCTTTTCCTTTATCTAATTTTGCTTCAATTATTACACCTGATGCCATTGCGGATTTATTTGCACGTAAATTTTGTACTTCTGCCAATAACAGAATATATTCAAGTAATTCATCTATACCTTTACCCTGAAGTGCACTTACTTTAACGCAAATCGTTTCACCGCCCCATTCTTCGGGAACCAGTCCGTATTCGGTTAATTGCTGCATTATTTTATCAGGATCGGCTTCCGGTTTATCAATTTTATTAACAGCAACAATAATAGGAACTTCAGCTGCTTTAGCATGATTAATAGCTTCTATGGTTTGAGGCATGATACCGTCATCAGCAGCAACAACAAGAATTGCAATATCAGTAGCTTTAGCACCCCTTGCTCTCATTTCCGTAAAGGCTTCGTGCCCCGGAGTATCAATAAATACAATCTTTTTATCTTTATTATCTTCAAGATAAACAGTATATGCACCTATTGACTGAGTAATACCGCCGACTTCCGTTGCAACAATTTTATGTTTTGAAGCTCTTATTGAATCCAATAAGGTTGTCTTACCATGGTCAACGTGTCCCATAATACTTACAACCGGAGCTCTATGCTCTAATAAAGACTCATCTACATTTTTAATTGCATTTTCTTTTTCTTCTTTTTCAAGTTCTTGTTCTATGTATGCATTTAAATCTTCTTCAAGAACTTCAAGCTCAAAGTTTTCACAAATCTTTTTTTGAGTTTCAATTGAAATAACTTCATTAACGGTTGTTAAAACACCTTGCATCATAAGGAATTTAACAATTTCAGCAGGCGACTTTTTAATTTTATCTGCTAATTCACCCACCGTTATAGGTTCATTTATGACAACTTGTGTAACTACTTCCGTATTCTCATTATCTTTTGATTTTTTCTTATGTTTTTGCGAAATTGCTTTTTCCAAGCTGATTAATTCTTGTTCCTCTTCTTTATTTTTATACTGTTTTTTCTTATCTTTTTGTCCTTTTTTCTTGAAAGAAGAATTTGGCGATGACTTACCGTCATATATATCTTGAGGGATTATATGATGCTGTAATGGTTTTTTAGGACCTTGCGGTCTTTCTGGACGTTCAAATCTTTCTTTTTGTTGTTCCGGTTTTCTTTCGCCTCTTGTCTTATCAAAAGCAGGTCTTTTATCATTTCTGTCTTGTCTGTTTTGTTCTGTTTTTTGAACAGGTCTTGCTGATTTAAAATCTTTTTTTGTTTCTGTATTCTTTTCTGCTTCCGCTTTTTCTGCACGCTGCTTATTAGCAAACATTTCTTGTCTGCGTTTTTGGCTGTTTCTATTATTATATTCCAATAACGAACGTATTTTAGGAGCATCAGTTTCTTCAGGTTTTGTTTGCTCTTCTGATTTACTGTTTATTGGTTCTGTTTCTTTGACTGTTTCTTTTTTTTCTGATTTTTGTTCTTGTTGTTTCCCTGCTGCAGCTTTTTTTACAGGTTGTACAGTTTCTTTTTTATGGGAGGATTTTTCTTCTTTTACTTCTTCTTTTGGAGTTTCTTCACTGCTTGGAGCCGGCTTTGCTTTTTTAATAATAAATGCTTTAGGTTTTTTGGCCGGCTCAGCATCATTATTTTTTGAAAAAGATGCTTTTATTTTATCTATTTGAGCAGGAAGTAAATTACTTGAATGTGATTTTACTTTTATATCCAGTTTCGTATCTAAATATTCGATGAAGTCTTTATTTGACATACCGAATTCTTTTGCAAGTTCATATACTCTTTTATTTTCAACAGTCATTATATTTTCCCATTTTTATACAACCATATAATAGTTGTAACACAATTTATTTCGGAAGTACAGTAGCCAGTTTCTTCTTAACATTTTCAGATAAAACTGTTTTTAGTGCATATTCTATTTTCTTCTTTTTTATTGCGGTGCTAATACAATCTGCTTCCTTACATATATATACGGAACGACCGTTAATTTCATTTTCATTATTTATGACAGTTTCACCTGTCTTATAATCTTTTGTAATGCGTATTAAATCAGATTTATTTTTATATTTTTTACAGCATGCACATTGTCTTAAAAATTTTTTATCCTGCTTTATATCCTCATTGTGCATTTTTCATCATTCCTTTTTATTTCTTCATATATTTCAGAGTTGCATTCCGTTTCAATATATTCAAGCAAATCTTTTTTTGCATAATTTTTGGTTAATGCAGTATTTGTAAATATTATTTTTTGAGTATCTTCACTTTCTATATAATCATTTTCCGTTCTGTTTTCATCTATACAAGATTTATCAACCGCAATCGTGTATGAATATTTGCCGTTCAGGTTAACATATTTATGGTTATCACACAAACCCCCTTTTGCAGCATCATACAATAAACTTAAAAGATCATCATCTATCAAGGATAAAAATGCTTGGAAATCGTAATACTGAAAACTGTTATAGAATTCTAAAATATAGAAATGATTATTATAAATTTTAATTTTTAGTCCGAGAATTCCTGAATAATTACCTGCGTATTTTATAATATCATCAAGCAAAGGATATATAGCACTGCGAAGAATATTTATAATTATATTATCCGAAATTTTTTCACTCGGAGCCAATACTGTGGTATATTTACAGCCTGAACTTCTCTGCAACGTAATTAACGGCAATGCATTAAATCCGTCTGTAATAAAATAAATGTATAAAGGTTCGGAATCTATATAATTTTCTATAACTATTTTTTCATTATTATTGTCAAATATTTTTTGCAACCCCAGTTTCGCTTTGCTGAATCTGTCATATACATTACATTCTCTATATAGCAGAGTAAAATCATTTTCTATAACAATCGGAAATTTTGAATTTCTTATATATTCGGTTGCCAGATTTTCTCTGTCGAAAATGCCGAATTTGGGAGTATTTATCTTCAATTTATACATTATCTTTTTTGCAATACTGTTAAAGAAGGTTATTCTTGAAGCTTCTGCGGGCGGAGCAAATATTATAAAGCCTTCTTTTTTAAATACATCGGCAATTCCGTTAATAATTGAAATTGAAGAAGTTACAATTGTAAATTCTATTTGATTGTATTTTACAAAGTCAGATAAAGATTGAATATCGTTTTCGGATATATTAACAGCTGTATAGTATTCGTTTTTTGATGTATCTTCATCCGTAACGAATATATCATGTACATTATTATGTAATTTGATATATTGAGCAAGTAAAATTGAATTTAAATTATTTCCTACTATTAATATTTTCATTATTTATTTTAAATCTTCTCTCAATTTGGCTGCACCTCTTAAATATACATGTTTTATATCTTTTTGTGCAAGGTCGGTATTTATAACTATCAGTATTCTTAAACATTTTTTTAAAGAATTTTCAATATCCATTTCATTAAAACATACCATCGGAACATATTTCCAGTCAGCAAATTCTTCTCTTGCAATTTTCGCAGGATAAACACATTTGATATCCTTTGTAAAAGTAAATATTACGTGTGAAATATCCTCATTTTTGAAATTATTTTTATTCTGTATTTCAGTAATAAGAGTAATTACAGCATCTTTTACCGATGCGATCGTATCATTTTCTACTGTTATAGCACCTCTAATTCCACGCTGTTTCATATTATTCACCTAATTTCATATCTTTTTTTATTTTTGCACCGTTAGCAAAATCATAAGCATTCATTACTCCTTTGCTTTCAGGTTTTACCTTTGTAATCAGGATACACTCACCGTTTCCGGTACAAACTTCAATACCTTCTTTTGTAACATTCACAATAGTTGCTGCAGCTTTATTTTCTTTATGATGTGTAAGCTTTGTCTCAATTATTTTTAGCAGTTTTCCATTGCAAATAGTAAATGCACAGGGAAAATCTACCATAGAACGAACTTGATTATGAATATTACATGCATTATTTTCCCATAGAATGGCGCCGTCTTGCTTTGTAAATTTTTTAGCAATACTTACACCGTTTTCATCTTGTTTTTTCGGTTTTAAATTTCCCAAATATAATCCTTGTAATGTTGAACAAATAAGTTTAGGTGCTTTATCACAAATTATTTGCTTTAATTCAACATCCGTCATATTTTCACCAATATTTATTTCTTGAGTCTCACATATATCTCCCGCATCAAGCTCAAGAACCGTGAGCATAGTTGTTATACCTGTTTTTGTATCTCCGTTATATATACAGCGTTGAATAGGATTCGCTCCTCTGTATTTCGGTAAAAGAGAAGCATGCAAATTAATTGTGGCAAACTTTGGAATATCCAACACTTCCTGAGAAAGAATTTGCCCAAATGCAAACGTAACAAAAAAGTCAGGTTTTAAACTTTTTAATTTAGCAATTAGTTCAGAGTCCTTGCTAATTCGTTCAGTTTGAATACATTCTATCCCATGTTCTGTTGCAAACACTTTAACAGGGGGAGGAGTCAATTTATTTCCTCTTCCTTTTGGTCTATCCGGCTGTGTTATTACTGCCTGTACGTTAATTCCTGAATTGTTATGTAATTCTTCCAAACTTTTAACGGCAATATCAGGTGTTGCCATATATACAACATTTATCAATTGTTTTCCTCCGCAGGAGGATTTTTTTGTATTTCTTCCTCTAGTTCTTTTTCTTCAAGTAAATATTTCGAATCTACAGGTGCAAGCCCTTTTTCTGTAAGAACTCTGTCCGCATCAAAACGATTTCTGCAATGGTCAATAAATAAAATACCGTCAAGATGGTCAAATTCATGTTGAATTGCTCTTGCCAAGAGAGAACCGTCATTTATTTCCATAACAAACGGCTTGCCTTTTATATTTAATGCTTTTACTTTTACCGATTTATATCTCCTTACATTTGTATATGCATCGGGAAAACTCAAACAGCCTTCATATGAATTAATTGCGCCTTCTTTTTTTATTATTTTGGGATTAATAAAAGTAATCGGATTCATAGTTTTAGGGTCTGTGCCAACATCTATAACAAAAACTCTAAGATTTTCACCTATTTGAGGAGCTGCAAGTCCTACACCGTTTGCGGCATACATTGTATCATACAAATCTTCCACCAAAATTTGTACTTTCTTAGATATTTTATGGACTTCTTTTGATTTTTCTCTTAAAGAAGGTGTTCCGTATTTAACTATCTTTTTTACTGTCATTATTTCCTTCTCCTGTTTTTGCATATCTGTTTAATATAATCATAACAGCAGAAATTATTACTGCGTATACAAAATATTTTATTGTATCGGATGCCGCAATGTATGTTGCGAGCCATCCCATTATAATAGAGAAAACTACAAGCACCAGTACAGCCTGATTTTGTGACAACCCGAATTTTAATAATTTATGATGAATATGCTCCGCATCAGGTACAAACGGAGAAGTACCTTTTAATATTCTTCTAAGAGAAGAAAATGTAATATCTATAATCGGTACTGCCAGTATTAAAAGAGGAACATACATTTTTATATCAGTTGTTTTCATTTGATACATAACGGATAAAGCAGCCAGTAAGAAACCGGAGAATAAAGCTCCTGAATCTCCCATAAATATACGTGCAGGATGAAAATTATATGTTAAAAATCCCATCATAGACCCTGCTAAAATGAATGCAATTAATGCACTTACAGTATCAGCAGGAGATAAAGATATTGCAATAAGTCCTAATGTAACAGAACTGATAGTGATAACAGAACCCGCAAGACCATCTACCCCGTCTATAAAATTAACTGCATTACTTATACCTACAATCCACGCAATTGTACCGAGATATGATAATATAGGATGTAATTCCACCAAACCAAAAAACGGAATAAGCACAGTTGTAATCTTAACTCCCAAACAAAAAGCTATGGATGCTATTGTTATTTGTATTGTAAATTTAAATTTAGCGCCAAGTCCGTATATATCATCAATTAAGCCAAGTAAAAACATTAAAGAACTTCCCAATAAAAGACCTGAAAGCAGTCTTCTGTGAGGATAATAACTCATTATTATAAGTGCAAAAAATGATAAAATTGCACAAAGCCATATTGCAACTCCGCCAAGTCTCGGTATTGGGTGTGAATGGATTTTCCTTTCATTAGGATTGTCCATTAATCCTTTTTTTTCGGAATATGCTATAACAAGGGGAACAAAAAACAATCCCAGTATAAATGCTATAACCGCTCCTAATATATTAGCTTCTGATAGTTGCAAGAATGTCATATTTAATCCTTATATAACGGGTGTTTTTCACATAATGCCAAAGAACGGGCACGAAGTTCTTTTATTTTTTCTTCATTTTCTGTTCCTGATATCTTAACCGCTTCGGCAATTATTTTACCGATTTCCTTCATGTCTTCTTCTTTAAATCCTCTTGTAGTAACAGCAGGAGAGCCTAATCTTACACCGCTTGTAACAAAAGGACTCTGCGGATCATTCGGAACGGTATTTTTATTAGCTGTAATTCCGACTAATTCAAGAATATTCGCAATATCTTTACCTGTTTTATTTTGTTTTCTTAAATCCAAAGTCATTAAATGGTTATCCGTACCGTTACCCACTATATCCAGACCTTCATCCATAAGTGATTTTGCAAGTGCTTTAGCATTTAATACAACTTGTTTTGCATAGTTCTTAAAATCATCAGACAATGCTTCTTTTAATGCTATTGCTTTCCCTGCAATAATGTGTTCCAACGGTCCGCCTTGAATTCCGGGGAATACTGCTTTATCAATACCGGCGGCATGTTCTTGTTTACACATTATAATACCGCCTCTCGGACCTCTTAATGTTTTATGTGTTGTTGTAGTAACAAAATCGGCATAAGGGAACGGACTCGGATGAACACCTGTTGCAACAAGTGCAGCAATATGAGCAATATCAGCAAGCAATAATGCACCGACTTCATCCGCTATTTCTCTAAATTTTTTAAAATCTATGATTTTAGAATAATTGCTGGCGCCGCAGATAATTAATTTAGGTTTATGCTTCAATGCCAATTCTCTGACATTATCATAATCAATTTCACCTTGCGAATTTACCCCGTATGACACAATATTAAAATATAATCCGGAGAAATTAACCGGTGAGCCGTGAGATAAATGTCCGCCGTTTGATAAATCCATGCCCATAACCGTATCGCCGGGTTTTACAGCATACATAAATACTGCCATATTTGCCTGAGCACCGGAATGAGGCTGTACATTGGCATGCTCTGCATTAAATAACTTTTTTGCTCTTTCTTGAGCAAGTTCCTCAATTTTGTCTACATTATCACAGCCGTTGTAAAATCTTTTATAGGGTTTCCCTTCGGCATATTTATTTGTTAAAACACTTCCGCAAGCAGCCATAACAGCTTTAGATGTAAAGTTTTCGCTTGCTATTAATTCTATTGTTGTTTGTTGTCTTTTTAATTCTTTTTCTATAAGCTCGGCGACTTCTTTATCGGTTTCTCTTATTATATCTAATTCCATATTATCCCCCTAACCTCTTCATATTTAATATCTATAATAGTATATTTTATTGCCGATGTAAAAAAAAGTATATAAATGTAAAATTTATTTGAAAAATTTTTACTCTACCGTAAAATTGAATTAGGAGAGTTGATTTGGCAAATTATTATAATAAAGATTTATACAAAATATTAGAAGTTAACTTTAATGCTACTGACGAAGAAATAAAAGCAGCATATAAAAGACTTGTATTAAAATATCATCCTGATGTTGCAGGTGTTAATGCGAATGAATCTAAATTTAAAGAAGTACAAGAAGCATACGAAATATTAAAAAATAAAGACTTCCGTAAAAAATATGATATTCTTCATGGCTTTTTTGCAGAAAAAATAAAAAAAGAATACGAAACTATTAATCAATCAAAGAAAAATAAATATGAAGAATTTATAAAACAAGCAAAAGCAAACGCAAATAACTCCGAATCATTTTCAAAATCCATAAATGATGCTCTTGAAAATTTATTTCATGCTCAAAAAACTTCAAGAAACAGACAAGAACAAAAAGTTCCGGTAAATGGCGAGAACATAAATTTAGATATGACAATTTCCTGCTTCGAAGCCATAAACGGAACAAGCAGAAAAGTTAACATACTTCATACTCAGCCATGCCCGAATTGCGAAGGCAGAAAATTCATAAACGGAAGCAACTGCTCAATGTGTAACGGTACAGGTCAGCTTTCCATGCAGAAAAAAATCAATGTAAAAATTCCGAAAGGAATAACGCAGGGAGCAAAAGTAAGAGTAAAAAAAGAAGGTAATAAAGGTATTAACGGAGGAAAAGACGGCGATTTATTCCTGATTATTAATATAGAAAAGAATAAATATTATGATATAGAAGGCATGAATATAATTTGTACACTGCCTATTACACCATTCGAAGCCGTTCTGGGTGCCGAAATCCCTTTATATATTATGAAAGAAACTATTAATGTAAAAATTCCTCCGATGACATCTTCAGGTCAAAAATTGAGAATAACAGGACAAGGTCTATATAACAAATCCAAAACAAAAAAGGGAGATATTATAATTAATATCAGCATTCAACTTCCTGAAAACCTTACCGAAAAAGAAAAAGATTTATATAAAAGACTCCAGACAATGTCTGCTGATGATATAAGGAAAAATATGAGAGATGCCGCAAAATAAAGTTTTAATAAATGAAATTTTTGAATCTATTCAAGGCGAAGGTCCTTATATTGGTGTAAACCAGCTGTTTATAAGATTTTCAAAATGCAATTTAAAATGTAATTATTGTGATACAAACTTTAAAACTAATTTAAAAGAATATACTCAGGATGAACTTATAAATGAAATAAATAGACACAATAACATTCATTCCGTTAGTCTTACAGGCGGTGAACCGCTATTGGAAGCTGATTTTTTAATGTGTATTCTGCCAAATATAAATAAAAAAGTTTATTTGGAAACAAACGGAACTTTATACAATGAATTAACCCAAATTATTGATTATGTAGACATAATATCTATGGATATAAAGCTTCCGTCAGCCACCAAACTTCCTGAAATGTTTAAACTTCATGAAAATTTTATTTCTTTGGCTAAAAATAAAGAATTATTTCTTAAAGTGGTATTTAACAGCGAAATAACCGAATATGAAATAAGAAAAACTATAGAATTGGCAAAGAAATACAATCTTGTAATAATATTACAACCCGAAATGAATCGTGACATTTTAAAAATAAAAGCAAATCTTGTATCAGAGATATATAATAAATTTGTTAATGAATACACCAATGTGAGACTTATTCCTCAGGTTCATAAATTTTTAAATTTTAAATAAAAATATAAATTTTTGTCATGCCTTGTACAAAATATTTATATTTAATGTAAAATAGTTTATATAAGAATTTTATGGATATGAGTACGGAAAATAAGACAATAGTTAAAAATCAAAAATTTAACATAAAAGATTATCAGGAATTGATTGATACTCTTGCAAAAGTTGAGTATAAAAAATTGTCTTCCAAACATTTAATTGACTTTTCCGAACTCATAAATATAGGCACTCAGGTGGTACATAAATTATGTGCGAATAATCCTCCTGATAAATATAATAAATCTTATCTTTCAACGGCTATAAAATGGGCTATTCGTAATGAAGTAAGAAGAAGATATAAATGGTATGTTCTTAAAAATCAACAGGAAAATATCATTATTGATGAAGAAAATCAAAGTAATATAAGAGAGGCTGTATATAAAACCATATTATCCGTAGACGAAATGGCGGAAGGGGATAATCCTACTCAAATCAGAGATTTTAAAAGAAACCCTGAAGAAAAAATTCTTTTTTCCGAACTTAGTGACAGTATTAAAGCTGCAATAAAAAACCTTCCTGCAAGAGAGAGAGAGCTTATCGAATATAAATTTTTCAATGATAAAAAATTACGTGAAATTTCTGAAGAATTTAACTTATCTCCTTCAAGAATTTCCAGAATTATCCAATCAGGACTTAATAAAATCAGAAAAGAACTTGTAAAACAAAATCTCGTATAAAATAATGTCATTATTTATATTTTTATTCTATAATATATTTGTAGAGTGAGGATTTGTCGTGTCTATTGAATTGGAAAATAAACAGGGCTTAATAGCAGGAAACGGGCAGCTTCCCGTCCAACTGGCAAAAAATGCAAAAGAAAACGGATTTGAAGTAATAGCAATATCTTTGTCTTCTGATAACAGAAACGATTTAAAAAAATATTGTTCTAAAGTGTATGATTTTGCCCCCGGAGAAGTATTAAAAATAAAAAATGTACTATTGGGAGAACAAATAAAACAATTAACCTTTATAGGTAAAGTATCTAAAAGTCTGGTTGTTAAACGTCCAAGATTTGATTCTCTTGCGGTTGAATTTTTAAAACAGGCGAAAAGACTAAATGACGATGCAATTATGCTGTTTTTAGTTGAAGAATTGGCTAAAATAGGTATTACGGTTTTAGATCAAACAATTTTTATAAAAAATCTTATGGTACCAAGAGGTGTGCTTGGCAAAATACAACCTACTGAAGCTCAATTATCCGATGTTGAATACGGATATAAAATTGCAAAAGAAATGGGAGAACTGGATATCGGTCAATCAGTTGTAATTAAGGACCGTATGATTATGGCAATTGAAGCAATTGAAGGAACCGATAAATGTATTAAAAGAGGCTGCAAACTGGGAAAACGTGATTCCATAATTGTTAAAGTTTCTAAGCCTAAACAGGATAAAAGGTTTGATATACCGGCATTTGGACTTAATACTTTAAAGAACATGAAAAAATATAAAGCAAAATTAATTGCAGTTGAAGCAAATGAAACAATACTTGTAGATAAGCAAAAAACAATTGAATATGCTGATAAAAATAATATAATTGTAATGGCTGTATGAAGAAATTATTTATAATAACAGGTGAATATTCGGGTGATAAGCATGCCGCAGATGTGGTTAAAGAAATAAAAAAACTTAACCCGTCAATAGAAATAGAGGCTGTAGGCGGTGAAAACCTTGCATCTCAAGGAGTTAAACTTTATTGCGATCATTCAAAAATGTCTGCGATGGGGTTTAATATGAAAATTATAATGACGCATATTTCTCTGGGAGAAAAAATTGCGAAATACCTTAAAGAAGAATATATGCCGGATATGGTTTTAATGGTTGACTACGGGGGTTTTAACTTAAATCTTTCTAAAGTGTTATCTAAATACGGAATTAAACTTTTTTATTACATTCCTCCGCAAATATGGGCATCTCGTAAATGGCGTCTGAATACCGTTAAAAAGAACATAAATAAGGTTTTAACAATATTCCCGTTTGAAAAGGCCATGTATGAAGAAAAAGGTGTTGATGTAGAGTTTGTAGGACATCCCTTATTAGATGAAATACCTCCCAAAAAAGACAGAGACAGCTTGTTTGAAGAAAATAATTTTGATAAAAATAAAAAATTAATTTCAATTTTTCCGGGTTCAAGAAAATTTGAAATAAAAAATCTGCTTAAAATGTTTTTAGATGCAGCAAGAATTATTAAATCAAAAGAAGAAAATGTACAGTTTGCGCTTGCTCAAGCACCCAATATAAAAGATGAATTAATAACTTCAGTTATAAATAATTACAAAGACCTTGATATTAAAGTATTAAAAAATAAAAATTATGATTTATTATCAGCATCTGATGCTCTCATATTGGCATCAGGAACCGTCGCTCTTGAAGCAGCAATTTATAATACACCTATGATTATAAGCTATAAAGGGCCATGGCTTCTTTATATGATATATCTGATGGTAAGATGCATAAAAAGAGTCTGTTTGCCTAATATAATAATGAACGAAGACATTATTCCAGAATTAATTCAGATAAAAGCAAACTCAAAATTTGTTGCTGCAAATATTTTAAAAATTTTACAAAATGATGAGTATCGAAACAATATGACAGAGTCCTTAAAATATGTTAAGAAAAAATTACAAACTTCGGGAGCTGCCGTAAAGACTGCAGAAATCATAATAAATAATATTTAAAATCAATTTTTCCTTATAATGCCCTTTTGAAAAAGTTAAATAATGTGATAATATAGTTTTGTAAAACTTTTTTACAATTTGGCAATTTTTAAAATTTACGGATTTTAACAGGACGTACTCAGGATTGGTTAATGCAAAAAGATAACAAATTAAAAGAAACATATAAACAGACGAACAATCTCTCTCCCAATAAATCCATAACAACTAACCCTATTGATAAAAGCAGCGGTTTAGTTGCAAAGATAAATGTATTGGGCAGCGGGATGTCATCTATTAACGCGCCTCACAGCATTATAAATCATCACAATGAAAAATCGTATGGCGTGGTAGATTATGCCGGCTTTATTAAAGAAATTAATGAAATTATTTCCCAAAGTTCAAAAATGAAAGATTTCTTAAATGCATTCCATAATTTGTTTATCAACAGGGTTAATTGTTCATATACAGCATTGGGTTTGATAAATGAGCAATCCAATTCTATTAATATAAGACTTTTAGATAAAAATTCAAATGTTTATCATTTTAAAATATTTATGAGTGATACGGAAAATGAAATTATTAAAGCTATTTCAACCGGAGAAATCTCAAATTATCCGAATTCCACATTCTTAAAACTTCCATCTTTAGCAACATTACCCTGTACAATTATTCCGGTGCAAATACAAGGAAAAAATATAGGTGTAGCACTTACAAGCGACTTTAATATCAATAATCATATTAATTTATATCAACTTGCATCCGCAAATTTAGGATTACTTGTTCAAAATTCAATGCTTAAAGATAAAGTAAGCCAAAGTTCTAACTTGGATAGCTTAACCAATTTGTACTCTCACAGAAGATTTCACGAAATATTATCTCAGGATTTGTCCAGTGCGGAAGCAAATAAATCAAAACTTTCCGTAATAATTTTTGATATTAACGGTATAGGACAAATTAATAAAGAATTCGGTCACTCTAAAGGTGATGAAGTTATTAAAGTAGTTTCCAATAAAATTAATGAGAATATAAAGAAGCAGGACATTGCAGCAAGATATGGCGGTGATAAAATTTCTGTTATATTACGCGATATGGGTTCAGAAGAAGCTAAATATTTTGCCGAATATTTAACATATTCTCTGTCATGCTGTCTTGTAGATGATATAGGGCCTGTAAATAAGGTTTCCGTGGGTATTGCTACATATCCTGATGATTCAATGGATAAGGATAAGTTGTTAATCTTAGCCGAACAAGCAGTTCTTGTATCAAAAACCAAAGGTTATAATAACGGACGTTCAACTATTGTATCCGCTCAGGATTATGATTTCTGGGACGATTCGGCATTAAATTCATTTGCAACAGTTCTTGCAAAGAGACATTCTCAGTTGGGTATTAACCTTGAAGAAGCTCTTGTTGAACAATTCCAAAATGTAAATATTTTATCTCAAAATCATTTAATAGAAGTTGTTACATCATTAGCAAGTGCGATAGATGCTAAGGACGAATATACTAAAGACCATTCTTCTTCAGTATCAAGATATTCCGTTGCACTGGCAAAAGCTATTAATTTACCTGAAAAAGAAGTGGAAAGAATTAAGCTTGGCGCTCTGCTTCATGATGTAGGTAAAATTGGTATTCCTGAAGATGTATTGAAGAAACCTTCAAAATTAACGGATGAAGAATTTAAAACCATTCAACAACACCCGACTATCGGTGTTGAGAAAATATTAGATCCTAATCCTTTATTACATGATTTAATTCCTATTGTTAAGTATCACCATGAACAGTGGAACGGTAAAGGTTATCCTTGCGGATTAAAAGGTGAAGAAATACCATTAGCTGCAAGAATAGTTGCAATTGCAGATACATATCATGCTTTAATTAGCGATAGACCGTACAGAAAGGGCTTAAGTGTCGAAAAAGCATGTGCAATATTGGAAGAAGGCGCCGGTATTCAATGGGATAAAGAGCTTGTAAGACAGTTCATCTCAATTGCACCATCATTGGCAACTAAAATTTAGTTCTCGTTTTTTACGTGATAATACGGAAGTTCTGCGTTCATATCAAGCTTTTTTGCATCTTTTTTGAATATTTTTGATTTATATATTCCGCAATATGCAAGAAAATATTTTAAACTTACGCCAAGTACACCAAAACCGTATTTGCAGGAACGTCTAAAATTGATGGAGGAAGCTTCCGGAAAATATTTTGTAGGACAGCTTACTTCACCTATTTTATAGCCGTAATATCTGACAAGCGCCAGCATTTCATTATCAAAAACAAAATCATCATCACAATCTTCTAAAGGAAGATTTTCCAAGACATTTCTTTTGAATGCTCTATATCCCGTATGATATTCAGATAAATGCTGTTTTAAAAAGAAGTTTTCAAATGCCGTTAAAAATTTATTTGCTATATATTTGTATAAAGGCATGCCGCCTTCAAGTGCATTTGAAAGCATTCTTGAGGCGATAACCGCATCAAATTCTTCAAATGCCAGCATTGATGCTATTGCAGGAATAAGCTTCGGAGTATATTGATAATCAGGATGAAGCATTATAACAATATCAGCATTTGCTTTTAATGCTGCCGTATAACAGGATTTTTGATTTCCGCCGTAACCTCTGTTTTCTTTGTGAACTATTGTTGTTATATTTAAATCTTTTGCTAAATCTTTTGTATTATCGCTTGATTTATCATCCGTTAATATAATTTCATCAACTATTTCTTTATAAATTTCGTTATAAGTCTTTTCTAATGTTTTTTCCGCATTATATGCAGGCATAACAACTACAATTTTTTTACCGTTTAACATTACTTCTCTCTTCTTAATCTGTCATAAAAATTATAAAATAATAAATAAAAATTGTCTAAAATGTGAAATCAGGAGTATTGTATTAATATATAAATATTTTAGTTGTTAACTTTTGTAAAATAATGTTATAATGTACTAAAGTAAAAATATAAATTTGTCGATAGTCGAGCTAGTGGTATTATTGGTGATAGTTGATGAGTGCATGTGAATTAAAAGAGAGCTTAGATGTAGTCCTGAATTTTGCACAGGAGGAGAAATATACGGTATTAATCGTAGATGATGAAGAAAACAATCTACAGCTTTTAAAAAGAACATTTAGAGGTAAATATAATTTATTAACAGCAACTAACGGTGTTGAAGGACTTGAAATAGTAAAACAACAAGGTGATAAAATCGCGCTTATTGTAAGTGACCAAAAAATGCCCGTAATGGAAGGTACAGAATTCTTACAAAAAGTAAGAGAAATACATCCCGAAATTGTAAAAATTCTGTTAACGGGGCACGTAGGTACGGATATTTTAGTTTCCGCTATTAACGATTGTGATTTATTCCAATATATATTAAAACCGTTTGAGCCGGAAGAACTTAAAATTGCCGTAGAAAACGGTATTACAAAATATTCTATGGCAAGTAATAATAAAGTATATTATAACGAATTAAGAGAACTGTTTTATAAGACAATAAGAGCTATTTCAAATGCTTTGGATACCAGAGATGCATATACAAACGGTCATTCATTAAGAGTTACTTTGTATTCAATGATTATGGCATCCGAACTTGGGTTGGATACAACTTATATGGAAGATATTGAAATAGCCGGATTACTTCATGATATCGGTAAAATTGCAATGCCGAAAAGTATTTTATGTAAAAACGGTAAATTGACAGATGAAGAATTTGTTGTTATGAAATCACATCCTGTTCTCGGTGAGAAAATTGTAATAAATATCAAAAAACTTCAAATTATATCAGAATGGGTAAAAGCCCACCATGAAAAATGGAACGGAACGGGATATCCTGACGGATTAAAGGGAACACAAATTCCGTTAGCTGCCAGAATAATATCAATAGCAGATACATATGATGCTATGACATCAACAAGACCATACAGGACAGCTTTATCGCATGAAACGGCAATATCTGAAATCGGAAGATGTGCAGGAACTCAGTTTGACCCTGAATTAGCAAATTTATTTGTAAGAATCTCGGATAAAATTGATGATGCAAGGAAAAATCCCGAAACAGCATATCAAAAATATTCGTTCCTTGTTAAGAATATCGATTTTAAAATTTCATCAGAAGCTTCAACATCTAATTCTGCTCAAGCGAATTAACTGACACTTCAAGATATTGTCCGAATTTTTTATCTAAGGACTGAACCAAATCGTTATTTGTGTTCAACCAGAAATTTGATGACGCAAGAATTTTTGCTTCATTACCTTTTTCATCTTTTGTTTTAAACACAAGAGGGTCACTTCCTCGGAAATTAACAAGGGTATCTTTTACGGCAATGACTGTTTCAAAGGGTAAATCTTTTTTAAAAGATATAGTTACAATATTGCTGTTTTCTACAGGTTTTACACTTTCTATAACTATTTGCAAATTGTTTTCATCTCGCTTCTGAAGTTTACCGGATATAATAACTTTTTTCTCCGCTTGTATAAAAGAATTGTAATTTTCAAGTGTTTTTTGGAAAGCAACAAATGCTATTTCTCCTGTCAAATCCTCAATAATGCCTGATTTTAAAAATTTTGTAGGATCTTTTTTTGTAGGAATCTGTCTTACAGAGCTTAGTAATCCGCATATAGTGACAAAACTATCATTTGGAAGATTTTCTAAATCATTTATGTTATGAGTTGTCAGAAAGGGCAGCTTTTCTCTGATAGATTCCAACGGATGGCTTGTTACGTAGAAGCCGAGCAAATCTTTTTCAAATTCTTGAATTTCTTTGTCCGAAAATTCTTCATCTGAACCGTATAATTCAAATGACTGCATTTGATAGCTGTTTCCGCCTCCATCACCTGCCAATCCCGCAAATAAACTTACTTGTCCGAGTTCCTTTGCCTCATTTTCTTTTGCCGCCGCATTTAAAATGTTATCTATATTATTAAATAATTTTTTTCTGCTTGTCTCTATACAGCAGAATGCACCTGATTTTATCAAATTTTCCAGTGCTTTTCTGTTTACTATTCGAGGATTAATTCTTTGTGTAAAGTCAATAATTGACTTAAATTCTCCGTTTTGCTTTCTTTCCTCTTCAATTTCATTTAAAACAGCTTCACCTATACCTTTTATAGAATTTAAACCAAATCTGATATTATTTCCGTCAGGTGTAAATTCCGAATTTGATTTGTTAATATCCGGCGGAAGCACTTTAATGCCTGATTTTTGTGCTTCAGAAATATATAATTGAATTTTAGCTTGGTCATCTTTAGAATTGGTAAGCATAGCACAAATATATTCAACGGGATAATGAGCTTTTAAATATGCCGTTTGATACGCAACAAATGCATAGCAGGCAGAATGCGATCTGTTAAAGCAATAGCTTGCAAAACTTCCTATTTGTTCAAACAGTTCTTTTGCATCTGCTTCTTTCATTCCTTTTCCTACGCATTTTTCAATAAAAGGACCTTCCAGTTTCACTAATTCTTCAGGGTGTTTTTTCGCCATAATTCGGCGTACGCTATCTGCACCTCCAAGTGAATAATCCGCAAGTACTTGGAATATCTGCATGATTTGTTCCTGATATACCATAGTACCATAGGTATCTTTAAGTACATCTTCCAACAGAGGATGTGCATATTTAATAGGTAATTCTCCGTGCTTTCTTTTTACGAAGGCATCTGCCATACCAGAACCTAACGGTCCGGGACGGAACAGTGCAACTAAAGCGCCTAAATCTTCAAATACGGTAGGTCTTAAATCCTTAACCAGTTTTTTCATGCCTGCGGATTCTAACTGGAATACACCATCTGTATTTCCTGCGGATAACATTTTATATGTTAATTCATCATCCAATGGAATATGGTTAATATCTATATCTATTCCATGTCTTTCCTTAATCATATCAAGGGTTTGAGTAATAATTGTTAAGTTTTTTAATCCCAAGAAATCCATTTTTAGAAGTCCGATTTTTTCACAGTCTTCTTTAGGATATTCTGTTATAACACTTTTATCCTTAACTCCGTATTGAACGGGAACAATTTCATCAAGCGGTTGGTGAGATATGATTACACCTGCTGCGTGCATACCAATATTTTGTTTTAAACCTTCTATGTTCCTTGCTTCATCTATAATTTTTCTTATTAATGCATCTTCATCATATACCTTTTTAAAATCCGGAGATACTTCAAGTGCTTTATCAATTGTCATTCCGACTTCCTGAGGTACATATTGGCTTACTCTATTTGAAATTTCAAACGGCAAATTCATAACCCTTGCTACAGCTTTTATTGCAGCTTTTGCCGATAATGTGCCAAATGTAATAATCTGACAAACTTTATCTTTCCCGTATTTTTCAGTTACATAATCTATAACTTTTTCACGTCCGTCACCAAAGTCAATATCGACATCAGGCATACTTATACGTTCAGGGTTTAAAAATCTTTCAAAGAATAAATGATGTTTAATAGGGTCAAGATCTGTAATTCCAAGCGCATATGCAACTAAACTTCCTGCGGCAGAACCTCTCCCCGGACCTACAGGAACTCCGTGTGTTTTTGCATAATTAATAAAATCCCATACAATAAGGAAGTATGCATCAAACCCCATTTTATTTATAATTTCAAGTTCGTATTTACAGCGTTCTTGAATTTCAGAAGTTATTTCTTCGTATCTTTCAGCCAAACCTTTTCTTACGAGATGCCCCAAATATGAAGGTATAGTATGATTAGCAGGAACCGGAAAAGATGGCAGAATATTTTTCCCCATTTCTATAATAACGTGACATTTATCTGCAATTCTTGCAGTATTTTCAATTGCTTCTTCAAATATTTCCGAATCAAGCCATTTAAATGCTTCTCTTAATTCATCCGGTGTTTTTACGTAAAATTCACTATTGGGGAATTTAAAACGGTTTTCCTCTTCTTTAAGTGCATTTGTCTGGATACAAAGCAGTGTATCATGCCAAGAAGCATCTTCTTTCTTTAAATAGTGGCTGTCATTTGTAATTACCAACGGAATATCTAACTGCTTAGCAATTTCAATAATTTGCGGATTAGAACGCTTCTGCTCGTCCAATCCATGGTCTTGAAGTTCTATATAGTAATCTTCTCCGAAAAGTTTTTTATACCATTTTGCGGTAGCTATGGCATTTTCTTTTGAATGTTTTAATACATCTTGGATTAATTCTCCCTGCAAACATGCGGAAAGGCAAATAAGACCTTCTGAATGCTCCTCCAAAATTTCTCTGTTTATACGCGGTTTATAGTACATTCCGTCTATATGCGCAATACTTACTAATTTTACAAGATTTTGATATCCTTTATTGTTTTTTGCAATCAATACAAGGTGAAAAAGCTCTCTGTTATTGACATCTCTTTTTGTAATATCTCCATGCAGAACATAAAATTCACACCCTAGTAATACTTTGAATTGATGTTCTTTCCCCAGTCTATATAATTCCATTGCACCATACATAACCCCGTGGTCAGTAATAGCAACCGCCTCAAAATTATTTTCTTTGGCAAACTTAATATATTCTTTATTTCTTATTGCGCCATCAAGTAAACTATATTCAGTATGCACATGCAAAGGCACATATCTCATAAATATCCCTTTTCCCGACCCTGTAATATATTTAATTTATCATATATTTGCAAGTCATGTAAATCATAGAATTATTATTGTAAAGAATTATTTTAATTATATTATTTGTAATACACTCTTAGTCCATATTGTTAATTTTATATTACTTTCTCTTTATTTCTTGTATAATATTTGTAAAAGAAAGCAGACGGGTAATTATGGCAAATAAATATTCTTCTAACACTACTAAAAGCTTCAACATCTGGAGACGAATTTTTCAATATGTTGCATGTCATCTTGTAATAATGAATATAGTAAGGTGTAAATACAACTTATTAAAAACGGAGGGGCTTGAAAACATTGATAAAAAGAAAAAATATATAATTGCCTCAAATCACGTTACCGGTTTTGATCCATTTTTAGTTGCGGCTCGAATCCACCTGACTATTGCATATATGGCAAAAATACAACTTTTTGAAACATTCTGGTCTATGGTGCTTATGAATTGGTGCGGTGCTTTCGTTGTAAACAGGGATAAAGTTGAAGTTTCCACAATAAAAACGGCTTTATCACTTAAAAAAACCAATTGGCATTTAGGAATTTTTCCTCAGGGAACAAGATGCAATAACGGTAAATTGGAAAATATAATGAAGGGTTTTGCTTCTATAGCAAAGAAATTGGAAGCAGATGTTCTCCCTGTAGCTATTATTGTGAAAGAAAACCCTAATTCAAAGAAAAAAGATTTTCAAATAAAAGTAGGCAAACCTATATCATACACAGACGAAAATTTGGTAGATAAATGGGCAAATGCCGTAAGCGAGCTTGCGGGACTGGAATATATTCCCTCCTGATATAGAAAGAAATACACTATGGAAAAGCAAAAGAAAAACTATTCAAAGAGAGAAGTATCTGATTTTAGCGAAGGGAAACACCGATTTCAAAAATTCGGACGTTGGTTTATACCCAAATTTATACTGCCGATTTTTTATAAAGTAGAATATATCGGACTAGAGAATATACCAAAAGATAAGAATTACATTGTTGCACCAAATCACATTTCATACTTTGACCCGTTTTTAACTGGTGCTGCAACCCTTAGACCAATAGCTTATATGGGGAAGAAAGAGCTGTTTGAAAATAAAATTCTGGCATTTCTGCTTGACGGTCTGGCTTGTTTTGCCGTAAACAGGGAAAAGCTTGAAGTTTCTACTATTAAAACAGCATTAAATATATTTAAAACAAAAATTTGGCTGTTAGGAATCTTCCCGCAGGGCGGTATAAGAAGAAACAGAAAAATAGAAAAAATAAATAAAGGCTTTGCCGTTATTGCGAAACAAATGAAAACGGATATTCTTCCTATAGGTATAACAGGATGCGAAGAATATAACTGGATTCCCCTTAAAGGAAAAATTAAAGTATGTATCGGCGAGTTAGTATCATACAATCAAGAATATGATGCAATCATTGATGAATGGGGACAAAAAATTGCAGATATGATTGATTATGAATATGTAAAAGATTCACCGAACGAAGAAAAAGCTGAAACCAATAATTAAATATGTACGGGCGAACCTGCATTCCTTATAAGTTCATAAGGATTAATTATCAAGCAGATTTCACCTGTTGATAATGTTGTAAATCCGCTTATATTTTTTATTCTCATAATTGGAGGAACCAACTTTTTATGGAATACTTCCGCATCTCCTAAAAGTTTATCAACTATAAATGCGGCTTGATTTTCCTGATTTTCCACGATTATAACGGTTAATTGTTTATTTTCGATATCTTGTTCTTTTTCTGCCAGTATACTTGATAAACTGTATACGGGAATAGAATGTTCTTCAAATATTATGCAATCTATTCCGTTCCTTTTTATTAATTCTTCTTTTGTTATTTGTTTTACGAATTTAATTGAATTTACGGGCAGGGCATATTTCTGTTCGTTCACAAGGATAATAAAAGTTTTAATTGTCGACATTGAAAGAGGCAGTCTTATTGTTACTTTGCAGCCTTTATTTAAAACGGAATCTATCATTATATCACCGTTTAAATTATTGATTTTTGTTTTAACAACATCCAAACCGACACCTCTGCCTGAAATTTCGTTTATGGATTCTTCGGTTGAAAATCCCGGAAGAAATAACAATTTCATTAATTGTTCATTTGTTGCATTCGCAACTTCTTCTTCCGAAAGCAGATTTTTTCTGATTGCTGTTTCTTTTACTTTTTCTAAGTTAACGCCATATCCATCGTCTTCTATTGATATAAGTACATTATTTTCGACCTGTTTAGCGATTAATTTTATAACTCCGGTATCGGGTTTATTATTTTTTACCCTGTCATCCGGCGTTTCTATACCATGAGATACCGAATTCCTTAGTATATGTATCAACGGCATTTTTATTTCTTCTATAATTTTTTTATCTACCGTTGTATCACTTCCGGTTATGATAAAATCAACATTTTTATGGTTTTCTACAGCTATATCCCTTATCATTCTTGGGAAAGAATGGAATAATGTAGCTAATGGCAAAACTCTTATTCCTTTTGCTATTGTTTCAATTTCCATTGTCGTTTGATGCAATTTATTGTCATCTTCGGAAATAATATTATACAAATTTGTAAAATCATTATTTATTTCATTAATAACTTCGGCATTATTTATAAAGAAATCTTGTGTTCTTTTAAAGAACAAGCTTGAACTGTCGTCGGTGTCATAATTAAAAAACCCTTTCTTTTCAAGATATTTAAGGTAGTTAATTATCTTTTTACTGACACTGTTCCACTTTATAAGCTTTGCATTTATTTTGGAAAGTTCAACTATATGTTCTCTGGTTTTTATACCGTTTATTAACAACTCGCCCGTTTGGGATATTAAATTATCTAATTTTACTGTATCTACACGCAGAGTTTTGATTTCCTGCAAGTCTATATTATTTATAGTTCGCTTTATTTCCGCATAATTTTCATTTGTGATTATGTTTGCGGAGGAATCTACATCCAAGGCTGCAGAAGGCTGAGGAGACGGAACATTAAACATATCCTCAACAACCGATAAACGTTGAAGTAAAAATGTTATGTTGTTTATATTTTCTTCTTGTTCTTTTACTACGAGTTTTTTTATTAAATAGATACTTTTTAAAATTACTACATAGCAATCATTTCCTATAAGCAAATCTTTGGATGTAAATAATTCAAAAATATTTATAACTTTATCTAAAATTGTTAATACATTTTTATCATGTGTTTTAGGTTCTATTCCTTTTAAAATTTGCAATACTTTTTTGGTATTTTCTTTATCGTATTTAATTGATGATAAATTAGACAATATTGAATCCAAATCGGAAATAATTTCTTTATCTTTATCGGAGATTTTGTTTTGTTCCGGCGCAGATGTTTTAATTGGGTTTGGTACTTCTGTTGTCTCTTTTATCGGAGCAGAAGATATATTCAATTTTTTGTATAAATTATAAATACTGTTTCTTATTGCTATAATTTTTTGTTTCATGAATTCAAAATCGTTTTTAGGTTCATTTTCACTTGAAATATAATTAAGCAATATTTGTATTTCATTCTTGATTTCATTATATTCGGTATTTGCAAATATCTCAGAAAGCTGTTTTATATTATCTGAAACAACTAAAATAACTTCATCTATATCTTCTTTTATGTCATCCTTTTCAAGAACAAACATAAGTTCAAGCAAAATAGCTTTTATATCTATATTTTTTTCTTTCATATAGTCTCTTGCCGGCAGCTCGGGAGTTTTTGCAGGAATCATTCTGTTTCTTATAATGAAAGTACTCAGTTTTGTAAGGAATGTATATATAGCAGGGCTGTTGTAATCCGTTTTTATTTCTACCGATTTATTTACCAATTCTGTTAATAAATCACAAGCTTCGTATATAATTTCAAATGCATCGGTATCAACCACCACATCTTCTTTTTTCCAATACGAAAGAATATCTTCAAGTTTATGAGCTAAATCCTGAATACTGTTAAATCCGAGCATTCTTGCAGCACCTTTTAAAGAGTGCGAAAGTTGAAACAATTTTTTTAACGGTGATTTATCCTCAGGATTTTTTTCCAATGCCATAAATCCGTCATTAAGCTCTTGTATTATTTCTTCACTCTCAGCTTTAAAAATATTTAATATATCATTTAATTCATCCGGATTGTATTCCATAACACTGCCTTATTAATTTGCAATATTATCTTTTATATTTGTTGATATTTCTGAGAACGATCTGATATTCTCTATGTTTTCTTCAAGAGTATTAATTGTTTCAGTAATACTTTTTTGCATATTTTCAATTACTTCAAGTACTTCATTTGTTATAGTCTGCTGCTCAACTGAAGAATCCAGAATATCACCTAAATCTATACCTAAATCTTTTATTTTATCAACAAGAACTGATATATTATCACTTATATGTGATGCATATTTTACACCGTTTTCAATTTCTTTTGTTCCGTCTTCTGTTGCCATAATTGTTGATGAAGTTGTTTGTTCAATTTCGGAAACTAATGTTGTAATTTTATTTGTAGCTTGTTTTGATTCATCAGCAAGCTTTCTGATTTCACCTGCAACAACAGCAAAACCTTTTCCGTATTCTCCTGCTCTTGCTGCCTCAACTGCTGCATTTAACGCAAGCATGTTTGTTTGTTCAGATATATTTTCAACTATATTAACGGTTGAACCTATTTGTTTAATATAGTCTGTTAATTCTATAATTAATTCTGCAATAACCTGTACTTTATGCTTTAAATTCTGCATAGTTGCAATATTATCAGTTAATGATTTTGCTTCTCTGCCTGATGAATCATATGTTTCTTGAATTTTATTTGTTAAACCTTGTGTTTTTTCTTTTGTTTTCATTGCACTGTTTTTAAAATTCTTTGTTGTTTGAACCACTTGATTTAACATTTCAGTATATTTATGAGTAAGCTGTCTTTGTTTTTCACTTAATTGTAATACCTTTACGGATATCTTTTGAAATTCTTTCAATTCATTATCAATTAATTTATCTATGGATTTTAAAAGGTCATTTTTTGATAATTGGTATTGTACATAATAAAACAATAACGTTGCAATTGCGGATACTATCATTACTGTCTTATTTTCTATAAATATTACAATAGCAACTATCAAAATGGTTACAATACCAAGTATTATTGTATCTATTATATTTTTCTTTGCTAATCTGTTTACTATACTTATATCTCGTCCTGCCATAATATACTCCTTTTAATAAAATAATTATAGTCCATTTCTTGGATTTTATAATCATTAATATATAGTATAATTATTATAAAGGTTTAATTAAAAATGAACAATAATTTTCCTATACAAACATCAGCAAATATAACTACAGCAAGCAATTTACACAATAATTACATTGTTTTTACCATAAAAGAAAAACAATATGCAATTAATATTAAAAATGTACTGGAAATTATAAATATTCCCGAGATTGAAATTGCCGAAAAAACTCCAAAAGGAATTATAGGAATGTTTAATTATAACAGCCTTGTAATTAAAGCTGTTGATTTATGCCCGTTTTTAGGATTTGAAACTCCTTCCTTCTCAATCAATAACCAAATGATTATTGCTGTTGAAGGTGAAAATTGTTTCGCTATTCATACTGAAAAAATAGAAAATGTTCTGCAATTTGAAGAAGAGGAAATACAAAAAATTCCTTATGATGCAGAAAATTCTATATTAAATGCCATATATAAAAATGACGGAAAAACTATTAATATTATTGACATTAAAGCCTTAAACAATATTATTTCTCAAAAACAATCCGTTGATAATAATGTTGATTATTCGGCTTTATTTCCTAAAGACGAAAAATCATTGCAAATACTAAAATTAAGGTCACATCAACATAAAATTAATCAAGAGTCATTTTCGTTTCCCGTCAATGTTAATTCCATAAATCAATACGTTTTATTTAATCTTGATAATCAAAGTTATTATTTAGACCTTAAATACGTAAAAGAACTTATTTCGACAAAACGTTTAAATATTACAAAATTACCTTACACAGAAGATTTTATAACAGGAATTATTAACATAAAAGGGGATTTTCTTCTTGTTTTGGATTTAAAAAAATTTTTACACAATCAATCCTCTACCTATAATGAAAGCAGCAAATTGATTATTACTGAGGGAAAGAATTTTAATCTGGCACTGTTAGTTGACGATATTAAATATATAAAAACATTAAAAAATATTACGCCTGATAATACTCAAACATCTGCAGCTACTAATTATATATATTCCGAAATTATGGAAGAAAATGAATTAAGAAGCATTATTAATTTTGAAAAAATTGTTAATGACGAAAGATTATACATAAATATATATTAGAAAATAGTAAATTAGTACTATCATTTGAGAATTTTATATTTTTTTTAATATTATACAGAGGTTAAAAAGAGAGAAAATATAACCTTTAAAATTACTAAGATTATGAATTTTCAGAGTATACAATCTCAACATGTCCAAATTAAAGGAAGCGAGTTACTTCCTTACTTTAATTTTTCTTATCAACCGAAAATGATTTTATAAAATTCTTCTAATCCTAAAAAAGAAATACTCCCATTTCAAGTCGAGACAGCAAAAGCTGTCTCTTTTTATTATGTAACTGGGGAATTATATGAATTTTTATTAAAAAATTGCAATATAATTAACTACAATGCCCTCACCTCTTGACTTTTACCCCCCCCCACGGTAAAATTAAATATCTGTTAAATTACAGGGATATTGATATTTAAGAAAAGGGAGTATATCATTATGGCTTTAACACCAAAGAAAAAGAAAATTTCAGGTACTAAGAAAAAAGATAAAATAGTTTGGCAAAATAAAAAGCCATGGAAAAGCGCTTTGACTGTTAATGCTAA
>JAEELO010000070.1 GCA_016282705.1 Candidatus Gastranaerophilales bacterium
ATTACACCTGTGCCCGGCGGTGTCGGGCCTATGACTATCGCATGTCTTCTTGAAAACACATACGAACTATTCAAATTACAAAACAGTTAGGATTTGAAATGTATAATTACAGAGGAACTTTAATTAATAAAAACCGTGATGCCTGGGTTGAGATTAATTTGGCAAATTTAGAAAACAATCTCACGGAAATAAAAAATTATTTAAAAGAACACAATATTAATCCGCCTGAAATTTTTGCGGTAATAAAAGCAGATGGCTACGGACACGGCTCTTTAATGTGTGCACCTACATTAATTGCGTGCGGTGTCAGTTATTTCGGTGTTGCAAGTATTGATGAAGGCATAGAGCTTCGTGAAAATAAAATTGATAAACCGATACTTGTTCTGGGTGCAAGTCCTCTGTGGGCATTTGAGAATGCAATAAACTATGATATTGCCGTTTCGGTGTTCAGTGATGAACACTTAGAAATGGCAGAACAATTATACAAAAGGCTTAACAAAAAAGTAAAAGCTCATATTAAGCTTGATACAGGTATGAACAGAATCGGCGTCGGTATAGATAGAGCAAAAGAATTTGTATCTAAGGTGTTGAATGCAGACTTTATTGATTTAAAAGGGATATTTACCCATTTTGCAGACGTTGAAAATAATAAAATTTTCCAAAGACAAATTAACGAATTTCAACAAATCGTAGAACCTATAAAAGAACAACTCAAACAAAGGAATGTTAAAATTCATTGTTTAAATTCTCCCGGCATGTTTGATTATCCCCAGTTTAGCTACGATATGGTCAGAATGGGGATAATAATGTGGGGTTTGACTCCGTTTTCAAGAGATGATAAAAAAATAATGCCCAAGATGCTTCCTGTAATGGGACTTAAAGCAAGAATTACAAATATTCATACATTAAAAAAAGGTGACGGAATAAGTTACGGACATACATTTGTTGCACCCAGTGATATCAAAGTTGCAACAATTCCTGTCGGGTACGCAGACGGCGTTGCCAGAAAACTCTCAGGCAACATCTCAGCTTATCTTAACGGTAAGATGATTAAACAAATAGGCAGAATTACTATGGACCAAATTATGTTTGATGTATCTGATGTTGATTGTATGGTAGGTGATGTAATTACACTTATCGGTAAAGAAAATCATACCGACAATATTGATACTTGGGCGCAAAAACTTAATACCATAAATTATGAATTAACTTGCAGGTTAAAGATGCGTCTTCCGAGAATATATGTCAGATAGAATTGTTTGGTGTTTAGTATTATAACTTAACAATGTTACAGAAATTATTGGCATATTAACAAAAATATGGTAAATAATAAATTGTATAAGGCTTGAAAATCGGGAGAATAAAATGACCGTACCTGAAGGTGTATTATGTTCAAAAACTCATGAATGGATTATCGAAGAAGGTAAATATGCAGCTATTGGCATTACTGATTTTTTGGCTGATGAATTAGGTGATATTGTTTTTGTTGAGCTTCCTGAAGTTGGTTCACATTATTCAAAAAATGAAGTTTTTGCAACAATTGAATCCATAAAAGCTGCGGGAGAAATTTATATGCCTGTTTCCGGTAAAGTAGTCGAAGTAAATGAAGCATTAATAAATTCTCCTGAAGCAATAAATGACGATGCGTTTTCATCTTGGTTTGTTAAGGTTGAACCTGATGATTTTCAAAATGACGTACAAGATTTATTGGAATATGACGATTACAGAGATGATGTTTAATTAAATTGTATAAAAATTAATTTTTGTTATAATTATCCTGCTATGAAAAGAATTGAATTATTGGCACCGGCACAAAATTATGAATGCGCTGTATCTGCAATAAATTGTGGTGCAGATGCAATATATATCGGTGCAAATGCTTTTGGTGCCAGACAAAACGCAAAAAACAAAATCGAAGACATAGAAAAAACAGTTAAATATGCACATTTATTCAATGTAAAAGTCTATGTTACGCTAAATACAATTCTAACGGATGAAGAGCTTATACAATGCAGACAAATAATAGATGAATTGTATAAAATTAAAGCAGATGCAATTATTATTCAGGATTTTGGTATTTTAAAATTATCATCGGATGGAAAACTTCCCCCGATAGTAATTCATGCCAGCACCCAATGTAACATCTCGACATTAGAAAAAGCGAAATTCTTTGAAGACATCGGAATAAAAAGAGTAATTCTTGCAAGAGAACTTTCCCTGAGGGAAATAGAAAAAATATCGAAAAATACTAATATTGAACTTGAATATTTTATAGCAGGAGCGCTTTGTGTATGTTATTCAGGTCAATGCTATTTGTCTGAATATATCGGAAAAAGAAGTGCGAACAGAGGAGAGTGTGCTCAGGCATGCAGAAAAAAATACTCTTTGATTGACAAAAAGGGAAAAATAATCGAAAAAAATAAATACCTTCTTTCCCTAAAGGACAACAATCTGTCTTCTTATTTGGATAATCTCATAGATTCCGGAATTACAAGTTTTAAAATTGAAGGAAGATTAAAAGACGAAGATTATGTAAAAAACAA
>JAEELO010000071.1 GCA_016282705.1 Candidatus Gastranaerophilales bacterium
CTATATCTTTTACTCTTATCATAGTGTGCAACAATTTCATAATAAAACTCCTCTATTAATGATTTTTATTTTAGCATAAACTAAATTCTAAAAATCAACGTCAAGATATTTTTACCATTTTCCCTTTTATAGAAAATTGCATCTGTCATTTCTTTAATCATGAAAATTCCCAAACCGCCCACAGGTCTGTCTTCCGGTGGCAAGGTTATATCCGGATCAGGTTTTTCAAGTATGTTATATTCAACACCCTCATCTTTGAATTCAAAAACTATATCGTTGTTAACCCTTTTCAATTCTGCCTCAATAACACCATTTTTTTCAGGATAAGCATAAAATGTTATGTTTGCAAAAATTTCTTCTCCGCACATTTCAAGTTTGTTTACCAAATCTTCATCTATATATAAACTTTTACAAGTGCTTTGAATCCAATTATAAAATTTATTATAATTTTCTTTTACTGCTATTTCCCTAAACATTGTAGTAATCGGATTTTCATTATATTTGAAAATTAACATTGTAATATCATCACTTTGTTCGGCAGAATTCGTATATTCTTGAATTGAAGCCCTTACTTTTTCATCTATTACGTCCGGTTCAGTATCTTCAATACTGTTTAAACAATTATAAAGCCTTGTTTCACCGTACATTTCATTGTCAGAATTAATAGCTTCAGTTATTCCGTCAGTATATGTGTAAATTATATCTCCTGCATTTAAGGTGGTTTCATATATCTCATATTCCATAGTATCAAAAACGCCGAGAGGAATGTTAGAATCTAAGTGCAAATATTCGTAACTCCCATTATTTTTCTTGATAAGCGGAAGATTATGACCGCAATTTATAAAACTTATCTTGCCTGTTGTGACATCTATAATACCTGCAAGCATTGTAACAAAAAATCCCTGTTTATTATTTTCACATATTTTTTTGTTAATAACTTCTATAAGTTCTTTAGGACTGTAATCCATCTGCGCAAGATTACTTATCATAGTTTTAACAGTCATCATAAATAATGCCGCAGGAATACCTTTACCGGACACATCCGCAATCAAAAACATAAATTTTGTTTTATCAATGAAAAAGAAATCATAAAAATCTCCGCCAACTTCTTTTGCAGCTTCCATTGACGCAAATATATCAAATTCTGAATTGTTGGGAAACGGCGGAAAAACACTCGGCAAGCTCGAAGATTGTATCAATTTTGCTATTGAAAGTTCTGAATTAAGTTTTGCTTGTTCTTTAGTAATTGTTTTTATATCTTTTGTCATTTTATCATATGTTGATGCCAACTGTGCAAATTCCTCAGGTTTTTCAACCTTAATTTCTACATCTTCACCCTTTCCGATTTTGTTTGCAATGTCAGTTAGTATATTAATCGGGTTCATAACATATTTGTTGAGACTCAGATACAAAAATGCAGGAATCAGCATACTAAATGCAAGCAGAATTAGTATCATCACTCGTAAAGCATGAACTAAAGTATAGAACATTTCATGACGCGGAATACAAATTATTAAATTCATCCCGTTGGTAAATTTTTTGACAAAAGGAACATAATCTTTCCCGCGATAATGCATAAACGTTATTTTAATCAACTCTTCGTTGTACCATGGGATATTTTTTAACTCTTTTCCGACCAACGACCTACTATCCAGATACGGATCCGTGGTTACAATTATATAATCATCTTGCGGATTAGCTAAAAGAGCAAAGTGATTCTTAATAAATTTTCCGCTTGAAAAAGACGATTGCGGACTCACTCTTTTCAAGACAAAACTCATATTTCTGATTTGTTCTTCAATAGAATTTATTTCCCAATCAACTGTAGATATACCGATAAGATTCCCTTTATCATCATAAATTCCTGAGCCTGCAGTAATCATAAGGGCATTGCTTCCTTGATTTTCGTAATAAGGAAGTGACCATGCAACATCTATTTTTTTATTTTTTATTTGTGAAAATATTTCTTTATACCAGTTTTGGTTTAAGTAATCATATTTTTCACTGTTAAAACTTTCATCTATAACAACTTCACCTTCAGCATTCCGAAACGCATAAAAACAAAATCTTTTCTGAGATTTATCAATCAAATATGGTTCAAACCATATCCCGCCGCCCAAAGAATCCGGATAATTATAAAAAATCTTTTTTATAACTTCTTTTGTCAAATCAACACTTTTGTCTGTTTTGTAAAACAAACTCCCGATGAGCGCCAAATCTTTTGAATTACTTTCAATTTTAATAATATCGTTATTAATCTCGTTTTTCAAAACTTCAATATGACGCGAATAATAATCCAGCACTAACGGTTTAGTCTTGCTTTCAAAAACGTAAGCATAAACCATAAAAACAATTGTAATAACTGCAAGAAGAGTTATAGCTATAGCAAGTATTTTAGATTTAAGAGTTTTAAACATTATTCAAATATTAAAAATTTATCAAAGCCTACCATCTTAAAAGAATTCAATAATTGCTCCGGAACATTTTTCATTTTTAAAACACCATCTTGAGGTTTAAGTTGTTTATACAATTCCAATATTACTTTTAATCCGAAACTTGAAATAAATGTAATTTCTGAAAAATCCAAAGTAACAGTTTTTATTTCTTCATCATTATCTTCAATAAAATCTTTTATTTTTGTACCATATTCAACGGCATTATCAAGATCTAACCTTCCAGATGCTTTGACATTTAAACCATCTATTCCAAACCTTTTGAGTGTAATTTCCATATAACAAACCTCTTAAACACTTCACCAGTCAAGATTATCCTATAAAATAGCAAATTTTATATCATGCATATAATGTA
>JAEELO010000072.1 GCA_016282705.1 Candidatus Gastranaerophilales bacterium
AAATGATATTCAAATTGTTGCACAATTATTCAGCTATGATCAGGAAAATCAGCCGGATACATTGGCAATGCTCGGTGCATCTTGTGCATTAATGTTATCAGGAGCTCCGTTTGAAGGGCCTATTGGTGCAGTAAGAGTTTCAAAATTAGACGGCAAATTAATAGCAAATCCTACACATCAGGAAGCTAATAAATCGAACTTAGATATAGTAGTTGCAGGGACACACGACAGCGTAATTATGGTTGAAGCAGGCTGTAAATTTGTTACCGAAGATGAAATTATGGAAGCTGTTGAATTTGCTCAAGAAGAAATCAAAAAACAATGTGATGCTCAAATTAAATTTGCTGAAGAATGCGGTGTAACAAAAGAAGAATTTGTAAATCCATATGACACTACAGAATTAAAACAAATCATTGATGATACAGCTCACGATATGATTTTTGATGCATATCACAATTTTGACAGAGAATACAGACAAAATAAATTAGAAGAAGCAAAAAATCTGGTAAAAGAAAAAGTTGAAGCATTACCGGAAGACCACTATATAAAACAAATCATAGAAGAAACAGGTATCGATTTTGTTGCGGAAGAATTTAAAGCCGCTGAAAAGAAAATAATGAGAGCTATGATTCTTGATGAAGGTGTAAGAGCAGACGGAAGAAAACCTAACGAAGTAAGACCGATATGGTGTGAAGTAGGTGTAATACCAAGAGCACACGGAAGTGCGGTATTTACAAGAGGACAAACACAAATACTTTCCGTTGCAACACTTGCAGGGCCGGGAATGAAACAGGAAATTGACGGAGTTGATCCTGAAACAGAAAAAACATATATGCACAAATATATATTTCCGGGATTTTCAGTAGGTGAAGTTAAAGCATTAAGAGGACCCGGCAGACGTGAAGTAGGACACGGTCACTTGGCTGAAAGAGCAAACATTCCTGCTCTTCCGACACAAGAGGAATTTGGATATACAATTAGAGTCACATCAGATGTTTTAGAATCAAACGGTTCTACATCAATGGGTTCAACATGCGGCAGTTCAATGGCATTAATGAACGCAGGTGTACCAGTTAAATGTATGATTGGCGGTGTCGCAATGGGTATGATAACAGAACCCGGAAGAGAACCTGTAGTATTAACAGATATCCAAGGTATCGAAGACTTCCTTGGTGATATGGACTTTAAAGTAACAGGTAATGATGACGGTATAACAGCTCTTCAAATGGATATGAAGGCAAAAGGTATTGCTAATGATACATTAAGACGTGCATTGGCACAAGCAAAAGAAGGCAGATTGCATATACTATCAAAAATGAGAGAAGTTATAACAGAACCTGCAAAAGATATTTCACCATATGCCCCCAGAATATTCACAATGACTATTCCTGTTGAAGATATTGGTGCAGTAATAGGACCCGGAGGAAAGAATATTAGAGGCATAATCGAAGCATCAGGAGCTGAAATAGACATTCAGGATGACGGTAAAGTTACAATAACCTCAAACGACAAAGAAGGAGCAGATATTGCCAAAAGTATGATTAACCAAATTACATTTAAACCTGTAGAAGGTTTGGTATGTAAAGGTAAAGTCGTAAAAATCGTTCAATTTGGAGCATTTATAGAACTTGCTCCTGGAAAAGACGGTATGGTTCATATATCACAAGTTTGTAAAGAAAGAATTGACACAATTGAAGGCAAACTTAATGTAGGTGATATTGTTACCGTTAAGGTTCTAAAAATTGACGACAGAGGAAAAGTAAGCCTGACAATAAAAGGTGTAACAGAAGAAGAAGCCGCAAACTGTCAATAATAATTATAATAAATAGCCCGAAAGTTCAATTGTGAATTTTTGGGCTATTCATATATAATTTGAGATTAGAGGTAATTTTGACTGATTTAATAAAATATAATTGTATTTTCGGAGGAGGAGGAGTCAGAGGACTCTGCTATATTGGTGCAGTGAAAGCACTGGAAGAATTCGGAATAGAAATAGAATCCATAGCCGGTTCATCAGTAGGTGCGGTTTTTGCCGTATTATATGCAGTCGGCTATACATATAAAGAAATTGAAGATATGTTTATGAATTTCAATTTAAATATGTTTATGGATTTAAATATAAATATATTTGACAACAATATTTCAATAAGCAAAGGTGAAATTTTTCTTGATTGGCTAAGAGACAAAATAGAAACAAAAGTACTGGGTGAATCAAAAAAAGGCACAATAGTTAAATTTAAAGATTTAAAAAAAGACTTACAGATACATGCACTTGATATTAACTCAAATACACCTTATATTTTTTCTAAGCAAAATACACCTGAGGAAGAAGTAGCACTAGCAGTTCGTATATCCGCAAGCCTGCCAGGATTAATGAAGCCTATAAATATGGGAGAAGCAACCCTTGTTGACGGCGACCTGATAAAAAGCTGGCCTGCTTGGAAAATTTATGAAAATTTAAATACCTCTGATAAAAGAATTCTTGAATTTAGACTTGAAGGTTCAAGAGACAATTCGGACATTAAAAGTCCTATGGATTACTTGAATTCAATAATAAGTACTATTTGGTATTTATCAACAGAAGATGTATACAACACATATCACGAAAATGACAGGTATGATTTTATAGTAATTGATGCAAAAGATGTAATTTTATTTGATTTTACACTTGATAAAACAACAAGAGAAAAACTTATTGATAAAGGTTATAAAATAACATCAAATTATTTTTCAAAAACTTTAATTGATAAAAAAGAAAAAATACTCAATGTTTACTCTAAAATTCATAAAAATCTTATTTCTCTTAATAAAGCTATAAATAAGAAAAATCCGGATACTTGTTTATACATAGTAAATGAAATTTTATCAACTATGCATGAAGATACAAAATATATTGATATATCTGTATATGAAAAAATTAAAGATTTAAAAAATCTGATTTTGGATAATATAAAAAGTGATTTTATTTTTTCCAGAACCATAGGAAATATTAGACAAATAAAAGAAAGAACCGAATTTATTATTATGCTCACAGAGGAGCGAATATATGATATAGAACACTATATGAAAAAATATTGTAATAATTGTTAAGATTAACTGAATTCACTAACAAATTATTTTATAATTGATTTTTGTACAAATGTAAAAAGAAAGAGCGGAGAAATAAATGTCTGGCGAAATCACAATAGAACGTGAAATACACGAAGGATTATCACAAGAAAACCAAAGCATGATTGTATTTAAAATTGTAGACGGAATTAAGGAAATTTTAGAGGAAGACAGACAACAAAAACAACCTTTGATTCTATCATTGAATGAAAATCTATTAATTAAAATAGTAAAAAAATTCTTATCTAATAAACAAGAACAATGCTTAATAGGAATAACCGGTGAATCTGCATCCGGTAAAACAACTTTTGTAAATTATGTATCAAAAGCATTAAGAAAAAAATTATTTAACGAATCATATACAACCTTATGCTGTGATGATTATTACAAAGATACATCTGAAGAATTAAAAAAAGCAGGAAGTTACGAAGAATTATATAAAACAGGCTTCAGTTTTGATACACCAAATGCAATCAATCTTGAGTTAATGAGAGCGCATTTAATAAGCTTAAAGAACGGATGCGGTGTTAATGCACCCGAATATGATTTTGTTACCTGTGAAAGCATTCCTAACCGCGCATATAAAAATCCGACAAGAGCAATCTTAGCTGAAGGTTTATATGTATTAGGCGAAGAGCTTGTTGATTTATTTGATATTAAAGTATATGTATTTACACCGTTTGATAATATAAAAGAAAGATGGTTCCAAAGAGCTGCATCAAGAGGTAAAACCGGAGCTGCTGCCGAACATCAATTTAATGATGTAAATTCTACCGCACAAATTTATATCAGACCGACTATGAATAATGCAGATATTATTATTAACGGCTTGACCAGTGCAGAATATATTGAAGAAATTACTACAAGAGTTATTAGCTTAATTAACGATGTAGTTAATTTCTATAAATAATTTATAAAACTATTAAAAATAAAAATATAATACTTCGGTATTATATTTTTTTTGTTTTTTGTAAACAAATGTAAAATTTTTTTATTTTAAGAAAAAAATAATTAAAGAAAAAGAAAGAAAAAACCGACGTATAATACAGTAA
Organism: Candidatus Gastranaerophilales bacterium; assembly: GCA_016282705.1. GTDB lineage: Bacteria > Cyanobacteriota > Vampirovibrionia > Gastranaerophilales > Gastranaerophilaceae > Avigastranaerophilus. The sequence goes on from JAEELO010000072.1 coordinate 4,161, forward strand.
AATCAAGAATTTTAGTAAACAAAGAGGTAAGAACAAGCTATATTTTAATATTAAGACAGAAAGGCAATTATTTTAAAGGAAATGTTTTAGTATTCATGTAGTCTTGTCCAACAAGGAGTATAAAATTGGCAAAAGCAAGTGCTGCGGCATCACTACAAAATCAAATATATAAATTTATAGGGTTCATGAATTTTATGGTTGCATACATAAAAAAGAAAAATCCTATAAAACATGTTCTGAGTAATACAGTTTCATATGTAAAGGAACTGGCAACAATGAAGAAAAAGCTCAAAAGAATTCAGAATATGATTAACTACGAAAAGTACAAATACAAGAAGACAGAGCTGATACTGGCACAAAACCAAGAGCACTTCTTCTTAAACGGAAGGTCAATTAATCAGACAAGGTAAGTAATATGGGATTCTTATTAGCATTCAGCAGAAAAATGTATCTAACAGCATATGTCAATCACCTGCAAGGGAAATTGAATGACATACAAACTCAGAAATTGAGTTTATTAGAAAACATTTCTGAAATGGCAACACAGATAAGCGATATCGGAAACTCCGATTCACCTGCGGTAAAGCAGCTGGAGGCAAGGAAAATCGAATTGGAAAATTTGGATAAACAGCTGGATATAAAAATGCAAAAAATACAAACACAGCTCCAAGCAGCAAATACGGAATTACAATCTTCAGATCAGATGCTGCAGCAAAATATCCAAAGGTCATTTACATATAATGTAGGCTAAAATATATAGAAATATAAAAAAAGGAACAATTATTTGTTCCTTTTTTATTTGACAAAAACCATCTTCAATTTACAATAAAAAAATGAAGGTAAAAATTTCTGAAATTGAGAATAGTAATAAGCAGGAAAGAACAATAAATTTTTCACAAATATATGAAGAATTTAACAAGAATATTCCTGTAGTTGCTGATTTAAAAATCGAAATACTTGGCGAATTGATAAAAATAACAGGAAACATAAAAGCAAAAGTAAACTTAGTTTGTGATTTATGTTTAAAAGACTTTACAAAAGATATGGATATTAATGTTAAAGAATTTTACTCCAGAAATTCGCTGAATGACAATTATAAAGATGAGTTTGAAATAAAGCAAAACAGCTTTGTTGAAGACTTAAACGGTCAAGATGAAATAGATATATCAGATTTTGTTTACCAATGTATAATTTTAAATATACCAAATAAACTTGTTTGTGATATAAATTGTAATGGGAGTGAAAAAGTTAATGAATATTTAAAAAAAGATTTCACAGACCCAAGATTAGAGATATTTAAGACAATAAAAATAGAAAAGGAATAAAATCATGGCAGTACCAAAGAAAAGAACAGGTAAAGCAAAACAAGCATCAAGAAGAGCAAATTGGAAAGGAACAGTTCCTGAAACTACAATTTGTACAAATTGCGGTGCAACAGTGTTAACACATACTGTATGTACAGAATGCGGAACATATAAAGGAAAGACAGTCAGCAAAAAATCAGTAAAAACTGAAGAAAAAGATGCTGAATAAATAATACAAACGGGGATATCAGTTAATGACTAGGATAGCTATAGATGCAATGGGAGGAGATAATGCTCCTAAAGCAATAGTTGAAGGGGCTGTATGGGCAGCACACGAATATAAAATTCCTATTGAACTTGTCGGTAAATTATACGACATAGAACGTGAACTTGACAGAATAGATCAGGAAGGTATTGTTGCCACAGCAGGAAGCGGTTTATTTCCGCCAAAGAAAATCAAAATTAATACAAAAAATCTTGATATAAAGAAGACTCAAGCTTCTGAAGTTATAGAAATGGGAGAAGCTCCCGGACAAGCCATCAGAAGAAAAAGAAATTCATCAATCGTATTAGCTGTTAATGCTGTAGTTACAGGAAGCTCAGATGCAGTAGTAGCCGCAGGTTCAACAGGTGCAGCAATGGGCGCAAGTTTATTCGGATTAGGAAGACTTCCCGGTATAGAAAGACCTGCAATTGCAACAGTTTTACCAACAATGAAAGGTCCTTTAGTACTAATTGATTCCGGAGCAAATACGGATTGCACTCCTGAAATGCTTTTTCAATTTGGTTTAATGGGTTCAACATATGCAAAAACAGTATTACATATTGATAATCCCAGAGTAGCATTATTGAATATTGGTGAAGAAGCAGGCAAGGGCGATGAACTTGCAAAAGATGCTTATAAATTATTTGATGAAAACAAAGATAAATTTAATTTTATAGGCAATGCCGAAGGTAAAGAAATATTTCTCGGTAATTGCGACGTAATAGTATGTGACGGATTTGTAGGAAATGTTGCTTTAAAAACAATAGAAGGAGTCGCAAGAATGTTCTTCTATATGGTTAAAAACGAATTTTATCAAAGCATTCTTTCAAAATTAGCAGGTTTATTTGTCCGTCCGATACTGAAAAAAATGTATGCCAAAATCAATTATGAAGAATTTGGCGGTGCTTTGCTGCTTGGAGTAAAAGGCATAACTGTTATATGTCATGGACGTTCAACTGCATATGCAATTAAAAATGCAGTAAAAGTAGCATACAGCGCAGTAGAGTCCGGTGTAAACAAGAGCATAGCCTCTCATTTTGGGGAGATAGAACAATAATGAGTATTCCGATAAAAATATCAGGGATTGGATATTACGTACCTGAAACAGTAATTTCAAATGATGACTTAGCAAAAATTGTTGATACATCAGATGAATGGATAAAAACAAGAACCGGTATAGAAAGAAGACATTTGCTGTCAGGTAATGAAACAGCATTTGATATGGGACTTGCAGCAGCAAAAAAAGCAATTGAAAAGTCAGGAGTAAAACCTGAAGAAATAGACTATATAATAGCTGCAGCATGTTTAGGTACACATATATATCCTTCAACAGCTTGTGAACTTCAAGCCGCATTAGGAGCAGACAAAGCAGTATGTTTTGATATAACGGCAGCATGCGCAGGTTTAATATACGGTATGGGCATTTCTAAGGCGTTTATGGATTCCGGCATGGCTAAAAATGTTTTAATAGTCGCAACTGAAGCATTATCTCACTGTTTAGATTGGTCTGACAGAGGAACATGTGTTCTGTTTGGAGACGGTGCAGGAGCAATGGTTCTTTCAGTTGCAGAAGACGGACAAAATGACATATTATCTATCGGACTGAGAGCTCAGGGAGATTTAGGTCATTATATTACAATGGAATCCCCCGGAAAAAATTGTTCATTGGTAGAACAAAATGATGAAGGTCAGATGTATATAAAAATGAACGGACGAGAAGTATACAAGTATGTAGTTACAAAACTTCCGCCTCACATTGAGGAATGCGTTGAAAAATCCGGTCTAAAGATGGATGAAATAGACTATCTTGTTCCGCATCAAGCTAATTTAAGAATAATAGAAGCACTTGAAAAAAGATTAAACTTTAAGCATGAAGGTGTTATTTCTAATATTCAGGAATACGCAAATACATCAGCAGCTTCGATTCCTATTGCTCTGGCTGAGTCTATTGAACAAGGAAAAATGAAACTTCCTTGTACCGCCATATTGACAGGTTTCGGAGCAGGAATGACAGCAGGTACTGCAGTTGTCAGATTAAGAGAAGGTATTGCATAATGAAAAAATATGCATTAATTTTTCCCGGTCAAGGCTCACAAAAAACAGGAATGGGAAAAGATTTATATGAAAGTTCAGATGCTGCCAGAAAAGTTTTCGATACGGCAGACAGGGTTTTAGGCTACAGCATTTCCAATATATGCTTTAACGGCAGTAATGAAGAATTAATGAAAACTATTAATTCACAACCTTGTATTCTTGCTGTTTCAATTGCAGCATATGAAGCATTAAAAGAAAAAACAGATATTACTCCATATTGCTGCGCAGGTCACAGCCTTGGAGAATATGCCGCATTATATGCAACAGGAGCTGTTGATTTAGAAACCATTTTCATGCTTATTCATAAAAGAGCATCTTTAATGAATGATGCCGCAATGAATACTAACGGCTCAATGGCAGCTGTAATCGGATTAGACAATGATACTGTAATAAATATTGTAAAAGATATTGATAACGTCTATGTTGCTAATTTTAATTCACCGGGACAAGTTGTTATTACCGGTGGGAAAGAGCAAATAGAAACAAACTTGGATAAATTTAAAGAAGCAGGAGCAAAAAAGGTAATTCCTCTTTCGGTATCGGGTGCATTTCATTCACCGTTAATGAAAAATGCAGGAGAACTATTTGCACAATATATTAATGATATTAAATTTAATGATATTGATATACCTGTATATACAAATGTTGATGCAAATGCGGAAAAAAACGGTAGTGAATTAAAAAATAAGCTTCCCAAACAAATATATTCATCCGTTTTGTGGACACAAACAATAAATAACATACAAAAATCAGGAATTAACGATTTTATAGAAATCGGGCCGGGAAAGGTTCTTGCCGGATTAAACAAAAAAATTAATCCTGAAATTAACACATTAAACGTAAATGATATTGAAACACTTAATATGGTAGTATCAGAAATAAAAGAAAAGGAGCCGGTATAATGGCAGAAAACAAAGTAGCACTTATTACTGGTGCTTCAAGAGGCATAGGAAGAGCATGCGCATTGGAACTTGCAAGAAGCGGTTATGATGTTGCAATAACATATGCAGGCAATGATGAAGCTGCAAACAAAACGGTTGAAGATTTAAAAGCATTAAATATAAAAGCAAAGGCATATAAATTTGATGTTTCCAATAAAGATGCGTGCGAAAAAGCAGCAGGAGAGATTCTTGCAGAATTCGGGAAAATTGATGTCCTTGTGAATAATGCAGGAATTACGAGAGACGGCTTATTCATGAGAATGAGTGCAGATAACTGGGAAGCAGTTATTAATACTAACTTAAACAGTGCATTTTACATGACAAATCCTGTCATTAAAACTATGATAAAACAACGTTCAGGATGCATAGTTAATATGTCAAGTATTGCAGGACGTATGGGAAATGCCGGTCAAGCAAATTATTCTTCTGCCAAGGCAGGTTTAATCGGCTTTACAAAAGCATTAGCAAAAGAATTGGGTTCAAGAAATATAAGAGTTAATGCAATTGCACCCGGTTTTATCCAAACAGACATGACTAAAGGTTTAGATGCAGAGAAAATTACAGAGCATATTCCTTTAAGAAGATTAGGACAGCCAGAAGATATAGCTAAAACGGTAAAATTTTTGGCTGAAGATGCAACCTATATAACAGGTCAGGTTATAGGTGTAGACGGTGGACTGGTTATTTAGTTTACAAATTTGCAAAATTATATGTAAATAGTATAATAAATTCAGTAATTTAAAATAAGTATTAGTTAAAAATGAGGTAGAAAAAATGAGTGACATTCTAGAAAGAGTAAAAAAAGTTGTTGTAGAACAATTAAGCGTTGATGAAAGCGCAGTTACTCCAGAAGCTAGCTTTACAGCAGATTTGGGTGCTGATTCATTAGATACAGTTGAATTAGTTATGGCATTTGAAGAAGAATTCGGATGCGAAATCCCTGATGAAGAAGCTGAAAAAATTGCAACTGTACAAGATGCAGTTAATTATATAGAAGCAAATTCATAATTGCTCTAAAATAATTTCAAGTTAATGAGGAGTTCTTAATTTGAAAGTTCTCCTCATTATATTTATAATACATATATAGGTGACAAAATGACAAAAAGAAGAGTAGTAGTTACAGGAATGGGAGTTGTTTCTCCCTTTGGCGTTGGTGCAGATAAACTTTGGGATGGCGTAGTTAACGGAAAAAGTGCCATATCCAAGATTGAGAATATGGGTGACATGAGCCAGCATACTGTATTAATTGCCGGAGAAATTAAAACTTCAGTATTTAATCCAACAGATTATTTTGAACCTAAAGAAGCAAGAAGACTTGATAAATTTTTACAATACGCAATTGTAGCAGCAAGAGAAGCTGTTGAGGATTCAAAAATAAAAGAATCCGGCATTGATCCGTATAAATTAGGTGTAATAGTTTCATCAGCAGCAGGCGGTTTTCATACAATAGAAAATAGCTATGCCGATATGTTAAATAAAGGACCTACTAAATGTTCCCCATATACCATACCAATGCTGATAACAGACATGGGCTCAGGAAAGGTTTCTATTGAATTTGGCGCAAAAGGTGTAAACAAAGCAGTAGTTTCAGCTTGTGCAACAGCAGCACATTCAATAGGTGATGCTTTCAGAGCAATTCAGTACGGTGATGCAGATGCTATGATTGCAGGTGCAAGCGATGCTGCAATTTGTACAATAGGATTAGGTGCATTTACTGCAGCAAGAACTTTATCAAAAAGAAATGATGAACCCGAAAAAGCTTCAAGACCATACGATAAAGACAGAGACGGATTTATAATGTCAGAAGGTGCAGGTGTTTTAATTCTTGAAGAATTGGAACATGCTAAAAAACGCGGTGCAAAGATTTATGCGGAAATTATAGGATACGGTCAAACAGGTGATGCCTATGACGTTGTTGCACCATGCCCGGATGGTTCAAGTGCAGCAAAAGCAATGGAATTTGCACTTCAAGATGCAGGTATAAAGCCTGAAGATGTTCAATACATCAACACTCACGGAACAAGCACTCATCTCGGAGATATAGCTGAATCTATGGCTATTGCAAAGATTTTTGGAGATAAAACTAAGAATACAACATTAAAAGTAAGCTCTACAAAATCAGAAACAGGACATATGCTTGGAGCATCGGGTGTTGTAGAATCAGTTATATGTATTAAAGCAATAAATAACGGAATAATACCGCCGACAATTAATTTAGATAATCTGGATGAAGAAGTTGCTGATTTAAATTATGTGGCAAACAAAGCTGAAAAAGCCAATGTCAACATAGCACTAACAAACTCGTTCGGATTTGGCGGACATAATGCCGTATTAATATTTAGAAAATATTAATTTATAATTACTAATATAAAAAGTGATTGAATTTATTCAATCACTTTTTTATTGTTTTAATATCTTCGGAAGGGTTTCTCATTTGTTTAACAGAATATAACTCTGTTAAACCGCTTAAAAGAGAAGGCTTTATAATATTAGGGCAGCATTGTCCCATAAATATATTTTTAACATTTAAATAAATCAAATTAAATATATGTGAGACTGTAGAACGGTTACAATCTGCTAAAAATACAGCTAATATTTCCTCCGCTTCAGGTAATTCATTAAAAAATTTTTCAACTATTTTATAGAGAATTTTAAAGTCAAAAGATGAATCAACAAATAAGAAATTTTTTCTGGAAGAATTATATGAAAAAGAAATAATATAAATATTCTCAGGAGTTATATCAATGAATTCTTTAATATATTCATTGTTTTTGTTTAATTCATCCGAATGTCCGATTATAAAGATATTTGATATTTCTTTATTTAAGAATTTATCAATTATAAGATTTATTTTTTCAAATAAAATATCTTGATTGTAACCAATAATTATTTCTTCATCATCAGAATTCTCTTTAAATCCTGTAGAATCAAGAGCATATTTAATTATCGGAGAATAATCTTCATTTTCAATTCCGCCTATTCCTAAAGCCGGATATTTTGCTGATGTATATATTTGTCCTCTTATAATATCAATTTTGGGAGTTGCATTACCTGTAATAAAAATAGGACCGGGAAATGATGCAAAATCCAAAGAATAATTATTCCCGAAATTTTGATAGTGGCCTTTTAAATTTTTATTATTTTTAAAATGCTCATATTTAAAGGCTTGTATCATACCATTATGAGTATAAACATTTATATTTAGACCGTTAATACTTAAAAGAATTTTATCTAAATTTTCAAGACTTGAGCCAGAAACCAAAATTGCTTTACCTTTTTGTATGCCCTGTTTTACCAGTGCCATTGAAATATTTCCGAATTTTTCTGATATAGCTTCATACAACCTGTTCATAATCTGATAATTACACTCTGAAAAATTTTTTATTAATTCTTTTATTTCATCATTTGTTAATAACGGGAAATTAGTTTGATTTAATAAATTTAAAACACAATTTTTTCCTTCCGTAAAATTAATATTATAGTTTTTCAATTCAATCAGACAATTACAAGCATTTAAAACAAGACAGACTATTATTTCATAAAAATATTTTTTAGTTAAAGTATTATCATTTTCCCCTGTCTTGAACTCAAGTTTCTTTTCTTTTTCATTTAAAATCTTTAATATTACATCTTTTGATGAAAGATTTTCAATTTCCGAGCTAAGTAAATCCGGCTTAATAGCTTCATTTTCACAAGCAGAAATATACATTTTTTTAAGCATAACTTTATTATTATACAAATCTTCAAAAATAGTAAAAAAGCTTTCTTTTTGAAAATCTAAATTAACAATTAAAACAGATATAAATTCTATAACTTTATCCGTATAAACAGACATGTCAACATTTAATGTTTTTAACTTTTGGATATAGAAAACTAACTGCTGAATTTCAGAGATAAACATGTCTTTTATTGCATTAACATACGGATCATTTGCAAAAACAGTAGGAGAATTATATCCTTCACAAACAGGATTATAATAATAATAAAATTTATTCATAATAAACCTAATCTTCTAATATACTGTCTAAAGAGCCATTGCTGTATAATTCGTTAAGATCATCAAATCCGCCTATGCGTTTTGTCCCGATAATAATTTGCGGAACCGTAACTTTCCCTTGAATATCATAATATTCTCCCAGTTTAGTTCTGTATTCTTCTTCATTATTTGTAATATCAATTTTTTTATATTTTATATTTTTTTCATTTAATAAAAGTTCAGCCTTTTTACAAAAAGGACAATAATCAACAGTATAGATTGTAACTTCTTTCATAAAAGACTCCCGATAATATAACAACATATAAATTATCAGGTTTATTTAAGATAAAACAATCAGACAAAAGAACATACTTATTTACTTATTCTTTTAATTAAATCTTCAATAGTTTGCTTTTCTTCTTGCGGTAAATCAAAATTTAAGTAATCTTGGAAATATTCAATAGCACTTTCATTATCATTTCTTGCCATAAACAATATACCCAATTTCTTATATGAAGGATGAAAATTTTCGTTGCAGGAAATGGCTTTTAAATGATTTGAAATAGCCTTATCAATATTATCATTAGCTTCGTATGCAATAGCTGTTTGATAATATAAAACGGCATTATTTGTAACTTTTTCCAAAACATTTTCGTAATTATCAATTGCACTGTCATAATCGCCGACTTCAAATTGAATATTTCCCAAATCCCAGTACGCATCTAAATTATCGGAATCAATATCCAAAATTTCAAATAATTGCTCCATTGCCAAATCGTATCTGCAATCTTCAAGATAAAATCTGGATAAATAATGCTTTAGAGCAATTTCATTAGGCATTAATGTAACCGCGTTTTCCAATAGATTGATTGCATCAATTATGTTTTTATTTCTGAAATAAACATCAGCAAGATTAATATATGTTTGAACGGATTTAGAATTAAAAGAAAGAGTTTTTATAAAATACTCAACAGCTAAATCATCTTTAGCCAATTTTGAATAACACAACCCTATATTATTTAAAATATTAGGATTATTCTTATCCGTTTCAAGAGCCTTTAAAAAAGCCTCGGCCGCCTTATCATATTCGGCTGCTTTAAAATAATCAAGTGCGGTTTGTATTTCTGTATTTATTTCATTTTCCATAATTTTATATTACAATAAAAGAAAAATTAAACAATATATGAAAGGAAAAATATATGTCAGGACACTCAAAGTGGGCAACAATCAAACGTAAAAAGGCAGTAATAGACGCAGCAAGGGGTGTTGCTTTCCAAAAATTTTCCAGAGAAATTATAGTAGCTGCAAGATTGGGCGGAGGAGACCCTGCGGGTAATTTCCGTTTAAGAACAGCTATAGACAGAGCAAAAGCAGCAGGATTACCTAATGACAACATAAAAAGAGCAATAGAAAAAGGCTCAGGCTCAGGAGGAGCAGATAACGTAGAAGAATTGACATATGAAGGCTACGGTGCAGGCGGTACTGCTATTTTCATAGAAGCAATGACAGATAACAGAAACCGAACAGCAGGTGATATCAGAAGCTATTTCTCAAAATTCGGCGGCAACCTCGGAGAAACAGGCTGCGTAGGCTGGATGTTTAAGCAAATCGGTTCAATTGAATTTGATAAAGAAACAACGGATTTTGATAAATTATTTGAAGCAGCTATTGAAGCAAATGCACAAGATGTTATTGAGGAAGACGAATGTTATAAAGTTATAACAAGTCCTGAAGATTTTCAATCTTGTGTGGAAACTCTTGAAAAAGCCGGATTTAAGGGGAAATCTGCAGAACTTACAAGGGTTGCAGAAAATTTAATTGAAGTAACTGATGAAAAAACAGCAGCAAGTATACTAAGATTAATGTCAAAACTGGAAGAACACGATGACGTACAGAATGTATACTCAAATTTTGATATATCCGATGAATTAATGGAAAAAATTGATATTTAATAATAAAAAAGACCTCTTATAGAGGTCTTTTTTACTGTTATGTTTACTAAAAATTCAGTTTTGTTACTCTATATCATTTTTCTTAGAATCATCTTGTAAATCATTTATTATAGTAGCAGGTCCTGCCATTAAAAAACGACCTAAATGAGCTAAAAATGAATCATATTTTTCATCCGGTTTTTGTTGTGCTCTTATTTCATCATTTTTTCTTGCCTGTTCAGCAAGTTTATACATATTTGAATGCAAATATGTTGTTTCTATTGAATCTTGTGCAACAGAACCTGGTCCCAATAGAACCTTTTTAGCGATATCCAAAATTGAAAAATTTCCTTTTTCATTATTCTTAGCATATTTACAAATTTAGAAATTATTATTAAATAATATTAATAAAAAGCAGACATAATAATATATCTGCTTTTTATTAAAATATATAGTTAAAATAACGATATTATTTTGAAGTACGACCTATTATGCTCCCAATGCCTATACATATTAATACTATTGCAATGGCAACGGAAATAACAACCGTAAACTCTATATTGTTGAAATTACCGTTAAAAGCATTTGTAATAACTGAATTTTTGTATATTAACCAAATTAAAGCTAAAATAATACCGATTTTTAGTCCGTTAGATTTACCCTGCTGCTGTCTGTATGTTCCTGTTAGTGCTTGTCTGTCAATTAAATTAACACCGACATCACTATACAATTTTTTCATAACGTCAGCGGAACGTTCGCCTTCGGTATTGTACTGAGAACGAATTTTATCAAGTTCGCCGTAATCTAAAAATTTGCCG
>JAEELO010000073.1 GCA_016282705.1 Candidatus Gastranaerophilales bacterium
ATAGACAATATAAGAAAGCAAAGAATCACAACAGCTTTTGGGGTATATCCAAACATTTTTGCCCAAATATATGTGGATAAAAGTAGTATCATAAAATCAAACAAAAACATTGTTGTCGTAGATTTTGACAAGCTTTTCATTTCGACTCCTTCTTATATCACATTATTACCATGAAGACAGTCAAAAAGAAATAAAAGTTTTACATTATTAACATTAAAAAATTTAAGCTATCGCTGACTTGAAATCCTATAAATATAATTTTCAGAAAACCCACAAATTTTGGATAAATAAATACGTGAATCTTTAGAACCATCATAGTGTTTTTTTACATATTCTTTTCTAGCATTAAACGTTGCATTTTTAGGTATAGTAATTACTATACCAGGATATTCACACATAAGTTGTTTTGTTAATGGTAGACCAATTATTGATGCAAGAAATTTTAAGTCTGAATTTGGTAATGTTTCCATTGTAATAAGCTCGAGCCATGGTGGGGTTTGCATAGAAAATCTCCTTATTAAAAGATTAGGGTAAATAAAGGGTCTCATCAGTTAACGCATTACGTTAAGACGGTTAGCTTGCACTGTTAGCTAACCGTTTCGACCTGTTTATAACTTTGCAGTTGAAAGCATAGGAGCCTCTTCCATACTTGCAAGCATTAATTGATTATTATGATATTAATCCAGAGTGGTTATTGTCAAACCGTGGAGAGATGTTTTATTCAGAGAATGCTAAAAAATCGGCACCTGCAAATATTGATATCTCAAATATGGTATTTATTCCTCTTCTTGATATGACAGCATCAGCTGGTTATGGCTCACTAATAAATGATGATAATGTATCAACAAAAGAATTTATATCATTTACGAGAACTTGGCTTTCAAAACTCACATCTGCAAACGAAAAATATCTTGTAGGTTTTACTGTAAAAGGCGATTCTATGCAAGGTGATATCAATGACGGAGATATAATTATTGTTAATACTCAATATGATAACTATTCAACAGATGGAACTTTTGCTGTAAATATTGATGATCAGATGTATGTAAAAATCCTGCAACGAATGCCGGGAAACAAAGTACAAGTTATAAGTAAAAATACAAAATATGCACCATTTACAGTAGATTTAAATACTGAATATTTTAAAATTATTGGTAAAGTTATATGGTCGGGTGGCGAAAAAGATGTTTGTTAAATCAGATTTATTTTATGATACAACATCAATATGGATGAATACACAATAAAAATTAAAAAATTTAAATATTTTAAACGCATATTTAAGAAGTATAGTCAATTTATTTTTAATTTGTTTATAGTTGTTTTGTTAGTCTTTTTATTTTGGCAGAATTACTATCAGCAGAAAGCTTTGCAATGTACTAAAACAAATGATTTAAATTTGTTTAACGAAGTAAATAAATTAAGAGTTGAAAACTCAAACCTAAGAGCTGATATTGAAATATTAGACAGCATAATTACAATACAAAGTAAAAAATTTGAAAAATTGAAACAAAAGAATAAATAAAAAACGGACTTTGGTACCAAAGTCCGTTTTTTTATATCAAAATATCATCTACTATTTCTTTTTGTTGATTTTTGAGAGTTTTTCTTATTGTCTTATATGACTCTGCATCTGTGATACCTATTTTTGACACTAATACAATTTTATTCGCCACCTTGATGTTATCCATATAATCCCGCGTCTTACTATAATATGATACACTTGTATTCGGCAATTTTTGCAAAGAGTCTATCATATTATTCGGTAATTGCACAAATGATAATACTAAGACTTTTTGAGGATCATAGCTATAGCACTCGTCTTCTATTATATCAAACTTATTAATCCCGTCAAAAATTATATTATTTGTAAGCATTGAGTATGTTAATTTTGGAGATTTTTGTTCTACATAAATTATCACTATTAACGAAGCTATGCCCCCAAAAAAAGCACCCAAGATTATATTTATTAATAATTTTGGAGATGAATTTTCAAATGGTTGAAGTTGCTGTGGTTCATGTAATATAAGAACTTTGGATGAATCTGACATGTATTCAACCATTTTTGCCCATTCTAATTTTGTTGCTAATTGCTGCAATTTTTGAGTTTGTTCAGAAACAGCTATTTGGGAACGTTCACCGGCGATGTATTGACTTTTTAAATTACCAACTGCACTAGAGGCAGAACGAGAAAATGCACTCATTACAGAAATATTCCCAATACCGCCTAATGACTGTACTGGTAATCCCGTTGACTGATTTAATTTTTTGTCTAAATCCGCTTTTGTTTTAGTATATTCTGCTTCCAATAATTGTTTATCTGATTTTGATTTTTCATTATTTAATTCTTTATGAAGTTCTATATAGTTTTTTATTAATGAAGAAACAACGCCATATGCAAATTTAGGGTTTGTTGATTTATATGAAATTGAAATAACATTTGTATTTTTAACATTTTCAAGTTTTAATATTTTTCCTTTACCATAAAAGGCTTTTGCTGTGATATATTCACATTCTCTTTTATTTGGAATAATCCCCAATTTTTTCCCTTTATATACAATATTATTA
>JAEELO010000074.1 GCA_016282705.1 Candidatus Gastranaerophilales bacterium
AAATAAGAAAATTGATAAAATCGCATCAGATATTAACCGAATAAACAAGAATACATATATTTCAGTTGGTTGTATGCTTGTTGGCATATATGTACCAGAAATACGAATATTAAAAATAGAGGCTAAAGAGTATGTAGGTCAGGCATTGCCTGACATCAATTAATTCGGTTTTACTAAAAACAAATTATTCTAAATCCATTTTGCTTATTTCATTTTCATCATTTAAATTGCACCAATTTTCTTCATATAATCCCATTTCAACAAACTTTTTGAAACTTGAATATTCCCATTCCTTTGGCGATTTTACTAATCCGTGTTTTACGGGATTATAATGAATATAATCTATATGTTTATATAAATCCTTTTCATCTATTATTGTATGTTCCCAATATCTGCGTTGCCAGACATCAGATTCCCTGTTGTTTTTTACAGTGTGTTCAATTAGAGAAATTTCTGTAAAACTCTTTTTTAATATTCCTATTATTTTCGGATAATCTGCTATATTATCGGGTTTTATTATCATATGTATATGGTCAGGATTTATTACTATTGCAATAATTTCAAATTGATATAATCCTAATACTTTTTTAAATGCCTGTCTTAAAGATTCAACATTATCAATTAATATTGGTTTTCGCTTATATGTGACAATGGTAATAAATACGCACGAATTAGGTATAAACTTTCTGATATAATTCATAAAGCAATTTTATAATATTATTTATTTTTTAACAATGTTGATGTCAGGCAATGCCTGACCTACTGTCTGCCCACCATAAAGGGAAGAATGATGTTTGTTATTCTTCTTTTTATTTTAAATATATATAAAAAATTATATTTATGCTAAGCCGTATGCTCTTCTAACTTCTTCAGCTGTTCTATATCTTTTGTTATATGTGTGCTGGTCTTTATATTCAAAGTTGTAATCTTTTCCCTGCCATACGTGAACACTGCCTTGACAGCCAATAAGTTCGCGTGTTTTGCCGAGTGCAGATATTGTACCGCCATATGAATCAATATATAAGAAATCAGATTGTTTTAAATTATTTCTGTCTGCTCCTTCTCTTATACCGCAAATAAGTCCATAGTGATTCATGTTTTTCCCCGGTGTTCTAATTCTGGCGACAACAGGGCGACCTGCATCTAATTCAGCTGCTATTACTGCATAAGCCGTATCATATGTATCGCAATATACATTTTTGAATTGTCTGTCTCTGCCTTTTGCAGCCTGTGCAGCGGCATCACCGCTGTTTAAATCAATTTTAGAAGTGCCGAGCATTATGTCACCGTATTCGTTTGAGAAGTTGTGACATTGCATTGGCCAATCGTTTCCACCTTTTCCTTTATTAGTCATTCCTTTTGAAAGTATGAAATTTTGGAACTCTTCAAGAGTATTAAATCCTTCCATTTTTACAACATCAAAATTTTCACCGTTAAGGTTATATTTACTTTCGAGACCTGATGTTTTATATTTACTTTCAATTTCTTTATTTTCTGCTTTATCAAGTGCGGCTTGAACTTCTTTTATTCTGTCCTGAGAAGCTTTAACATCACTTTGAGCATTGGTTACTTCAGTTGTTTTGTATTGATTGTATTCATTTTTTGAATCGTTGTATGCCTTTTGTGCTTGTTGAACTTCCGGATATTTTTCAGTGATTTTCGCATCCAGCTTTGTTTTTTGTGAATTTAATTCTGAAAGTTCTGTTTCAAAAGTTGTTTTTTCATCTTTTAATTTTTCAAGTGCTTGGTTTTCAGAATTTAATTTTTCTTTTGCGGCTTCTTCTTTTTGTTTAGCAGCGGGAATTTTATCATTTTCAAGTTCTTTAATTTGAGTTTGAATTTTGGTTTTTTGTTCTTCAGACATATTTGATGTATCAGCTGCTTTTAAACTACTTAGCGATTGTTCTAAACATTCTCTTTCTGATGTTGCAGATGATAACTCTCTTTCAGCAGTTGCGACATCATTATTTTTACTTGAAATTTCAATATCTTTATTGCTAATTTCACTTTCTTTAGCTGCAATCTTGCCTTCCATCTCTTTCATTTCATTGGCAAGGTCTTTATCAAGATTTTCCAATTGTTCATTATATTCTTTAAATAATGTATCAATGTTGTCCTGCATAGATTTTAAAGTAGAATCAGTGCCGTCTAATAGTTTGTTTAATTTGTCCTGATTTGTGGATAAATCGTTATTAGCCTTAGTTAGTTCTGCTTTTAATTCTTCTTTTGACATATTATCTAAATTTTTTTCCTGATTTAGTGAATCAGAATTATTTTGGTAGTTATTATCATTATATGTTGAAGGACCGTTTGAACTGTTTGAATTAGGTGCTTCGTTCACAGACGGAGCTGCTTCTGTAGTTGGTGCAGTAGTTGGTGTTTCTGCTGTTTCGGTTGAAGCATATTGGTCATATGTGCCGAATATATCATCAAATGAAATGTTGTTTTTATCTTCGTCAAATGCTTTTAAAGAATCAAGAAAATCAGTAATTTCTTTTTGAGAAATATTACCGTTTCCGTCATTATCAATGTGTTGTTTTACATTTTCATCTTTTAATAAATTATTAAGTAAACCTGCAAAAATTGAGCCGTCTTCGTTATCTCCATTAAATGAGAACTCTTGTTCTTTTTCATTGAATTGAAGTCTCTCTAAATCAGTAATATTACCGCTAAATCCAGCAGGCAAGTTATATTGAGAACCCTCTTTCTGCATAAATTCTTTAAAATCGCTAGAAAGAGCAAAAATACTTGTATCTGATGACAGCAAATTATCAGCTGACTCCTGGTCACCTTTTTTCATTAAGTAGCTATAAAAGTCACTCTTTATCTTATTAAAGTTAAATTTGTTGTTTAATTTACTCTCAAACAAAAAATATTATCCCCATCAGTATCCATATATAAAAACAAATATTTTTAATGAATATTGATAGAATTATGACAAATGTAACAAAAAATTAATCCGAATAACGTCGTTACCAAGGATAATCATCAGGAATAGTCCATCCGTTATCTTGAATGATTTTACCGCAGAACCATTTACCCTTTTTACCATTCTTACAACCATAGTTGCTATTATTATATAAATCACTCTTTGAACCGTTCCAAGTGTATGAATATGGCTCTACAAATATTTTACTTTTAATAACGGTATCATCCATTCCTTGAGCTCTTTTTGAAAATTGGAAAGGAAATACACGTCTTTGTACCCTTGGTTCTTTTTGAATATTTAGCCACTTGCCATCCGGAAAAAATAATATATCTGCACCATTATAATCAACAACAAATTCAAATAATTCCCCATTTGTAAGTTGCACACATACTGCATTTTTTCTATATTGATTAGGGTCATTGCAATTTGAAGCAGAAATATAGCTCATATATGGAAGAATATGAGTTTGAAGCCACTGAAGATTCTGATTGTAGTTATAATCACTTCTTGCAAGTTCGGGTATTTCACCATTATCTACATATGAACGCAACATTGCCTGATTAATTTTTGAATAAAATGATTTTAAACGAACTTCTACAGTACTTTTTTGTGTGCCTTGAATTATCATTGGTACTGTAATCGCCGCAATAACACCTATAACTGTTAGTGCTATAAGGACTTCAGATAAAGTAAATGCTGATTTAAGTAGTTTTTTAATCAATATTTTATTTTCTATATCGTAACTTTTTTATTATTAAGTATTTTTCATTTCATTACAATATCAAAAATTTGATAAACAAAAAAGCCGAAGTTATTACTTCGGCTTTTTCTAAAAGATATTATAGCCAGTTTGTATTATTTACGAAGGCTGCAATTAAGCTTTCTTTTGCAGTTTGATCTGTTCCGTTAATGACTTGTGCAACACTTCCTTTTGAATTTGAATTTAACCAGCCTAAAATTGAAGCTTGAAGCTCATCAAGTACAGAAGAAGTAAGTTCAAAACCATCTGAAGCTTTAATTGTTTCAATTGATTTAATATTGTTGCCTTTAATATTAATACCTTTTATAGTCGAATCATAAATATTTGTTTGCCATTTGGTAAAGTTTTCATCATTTAATATCATAAGGCTATCTTCAACTATATTTGAACTGTCGGCATTAAGATTAAATACTATGTGCAGATTGGAATGATTTGCATCGGTAGTATCAGTATTATTTCTAATTTGTAATTCATCAGTTCCTAATTTATCGGTAATTTCTGTAGTTCTGTTTATATAAGAATAATATTTATCATCACCTGATGAATTCTTTATTATATTGACATCGCCCATTCCTGCTATTGTATCATTACCAGAACCGCCGTCAATATTTGATGAGCCGCCTTTAATGATTATGAGGTCATCTCCGGTACCACCTTTAATTGTATTATTACCATTTTCTACTGAAATTGTATCGTCGCCTGTGCCTGCATCAATGTAATCATTGCCATTTTTAGATGTAATACGGTCTTTGCCTGTGCCGCCAATAAGTGTGTTATTTCCGCTGTTGCCATATATAGAATCATTACCGATACCGCCATCAATATAGTCGCTGCCTCTTCCTCCTTCAATATAATCATCGCCGGAGTTGCCATAAATAGTGTCATTACCGTTTCCGCCTTTAATTGTGTCATGACCGGTATCGCCGTCTAAATAGTCATTACCGTTGCCTCCTAATATGCTGTCATCACCGCCTTTGCCATATATTTGGTCATTTCCGTCAGCACCATTTAAAGTATCTCTTTTATTGTTGCCAAATATAGCATCATTTAAACTTGTACCTTTAATGTTGTTCTTTTTCCCTCTTTTACCGCTAAATGTATTAAATATTGCAGAATCAAGGAATTCTTCTAAAGTTATTGATTTTTTATTTTTTGCCATTAATTTATCAACAGATGTACCTGTTTTGTAGTAATTTTTAAGAGTAATTTTATCTTTAGAAGTATAGTTTAAAATCAAATCATTATTGGATTTTTTTACTGTTACTTTAGATTTTATATCATCTGTATTAGAAATTGATGCAAATCTAATTGTATCAGAATCTTTTCCTGAATAGATTGTATCTTTTCCGTGTCCGTTTGCAAATGATGCAATATTATTGCCTCTTTGAAAATAGATTTTGTCATTACCTTTTCCGCCAACAATTGAATCATTACCCAGTCCTGCTTTTATTGTATCATTGCCGTTTTCACCAAGTAATGTATCTTTGCCGCTGTTACCGGAAATTGAATCATCATCATTGCCGCCTTTAATAGAGTCATTACCTGCATTACCGTTTATTGTATCATCACCGTTTTTGCCGTATATTTTGTCGTTACCGGTATTTCCATATAGTTTATCATCTTTTTTTGTGCCTTGAATAATTGAATTAATCGGTACACTTTTATAAACGGCGAATAATTGTTTTACGAGAGTTTCATCCCCATTTAGAATAACTTCGGCTGAAGAGTTGTATCCTTTTTCTTGTAAAAAAGCGAGTACTTTTGGTGCAGCAGCAGCAAGATATTTTTTGATATCAATTTTACATTCGGAAGAGGTGTTATTTCTAGCGTATATTTCCTCTATTAAGCCATTGCCGTAGGTAGTTCCTAAATTACCGTCTGATTGAACATTGTTTGTATTGCCCATAAAGTAGTCTATACTTACAATTCCATTTTTTAAATATTTTGTGAAGCTGTCAGGGTCTTGTAAATATCCTTTAAGCTGAGAATAAAAATCATTTATCATATTAGATTTTATAATAAATAATTCATCGCTCGGATGTTGGTTTTGACTGTCTGAGACTGCTATATCAAAAAAGAATGCTAAATCATTAGTTTTGATATTGTCAATATAAAGTTTTTCAGTGCCTTTTGTATCTTCTATTTCAGACACTGTAGATTGTATATTGTCTATAATATATTTGTCGTTTCCTGCTTTACCTAACATTACGGTAAGACCGGAATCACTTTCGTTATGAAGGGTATCATTAAAGTTTGTTCCCGTAATAATATTATAATTTCTTAAAACCATATAATCCTCCTATTCTATAATTTTGCATATATTTTAGCATAAAAGAGGATTAATATTAATAATTTTTTTTATTTCTGTTCTTTAAAATATTTTGTGCTATTTTAATGTCTTCAGGATACGTAATTTTAATATTTTCATTACTGCCTTCGACTACAAACACATCTGCAATCTTATATCTTATAACAAGACTGCAATCATCTGTTGCAGTGCTTGTAAAATCTTCTTTTGCAAGTTTATGAGCAAGTTTAATAACATTTATATCAAAACATTGCGGTGTTTGACAGCGTCTTAGAGCTTTTCTTACGGGAATGTTTTTAATAATATTATTTTCGTTAACTTCTATAATGGTATCAGATGATTCTATTGCAACATTAACGGCTTTATATTGATGAAGAGCAATAATACAATTATTTATAATTGTATCTGATACAAACGGCCGTGCGGCATCATGAATAAGAATATTAGCATTTTTATCGGTTATTGAATATACACCGTTATATGAGCTTTGCTGTCTCGTTTGACCGCCTTTAACTATCTTTGTTACTTTTGTATATTTTTTAGATAATTTCTCAGTCTCATCAATAAACTCGGGATTTGAAACAACAATAATTTCATCAATTTTACTATGATTTTGAAATGCTTCAATAGAATATTCAAGAACAGTTTTATTACCTATTTTGTAAAATTGTTTTGGGGTAGTCAGTCTGAATCTTGAACCGCTTCCTGATGCTAATATAATTGCTATATTTTTCATAAATATATTTTACTATAAAGTTCATTTTTTAGAAATTTATACTAAAATTTAAATTTAAATTATTTCAAATTTGTGTTTTATGATTGTTTCCGAATTGATAGTTTCTACATCATTTTCGTTTATATTATAATATTTTATTTTGCTAATCAGAGTATTATTACTGCCATATTTAGCGGCATTTTCCGGTTTTCTTTGTGTGTCATTTTCATTTATATTCTTTTCTGAATCAAAGTTTATATTATCAAAGTCTGTATTATCCAATAACGATTCGGTTACATTCGGATTATTTAAAATACTTATAATATCATTTGCATTCATTCCTTTTTGCGCAAGATTAACAACTTCATCCATATTTTTTAAACAATTTGCATTGTTGTTAATTTTATTAATTTCATCTGCCTGTTTCCCGCTGGATGATAATTTTATTGTCTCTTTTGAATTTAGAACAGCGTTTTGATTGTTAAATATATCAACAATTTCTGTAGAACTTTTACCCATTTGAATTAGTTTTATTACAGATGACATAGCTTTTCTGCAATTAGAACTGTTTAAAATTGTCATTATTTCCGAATAACTTTTCCCAAGTTCTGCCAGTTTTAATACATTTGCAATTTGTCCTTTGCAGTTTGAATTATTCAGCATATCAACAACATCAGAAATGCCTACACCGTTTTTTGACAGTTCAATTATCGATGTAAAGTCGTTATTTAAGTTATGATTATCAAGTATAGTTGTAATTTGTTCTGCAGATAACCCCATTTCTGACATTTGTATAACTAAATCAATATTTTCTCTGCATTTCGGATTATTATAAATATTTATAATTTCATCAACAGATTTTCCTGATTGAGCTAATTTCGCGGCATTAGATAAATCATTACCAGCTTCTTCATCATCTATAACAGTGTCACTCTCATTTTCTCCCAATGTATTTGCCAAGATGATTATAGTGCTACAAGTCTCTTCTGCTCTATCACTATCTACAATTTTTTGTATCTTTTTATTTGAAATTTTTCCATCATTGTTTCCGTTTTCATCAATCGTATTAAATTGAAAAAAGATGTTGCTATACATAAGTTGTAATTCTTCTTCCGATACTTGTTCTCCATTTGCTTCTCGTTCTTCCACAAATTTAGCAGTTACAAGTATTGCTGCATCATCAACATTTATATCATGTTCATTTTCGTACATTGCCATGAATTTTTGGCTGCCGCCATTTTCTCTGATATATTTAATTTTTTCTTCTTTTGTCTGTAATTTATTTAATTCGGTCAGATGAAATGAAGCGGTGGTTTTCATTTGATTAGAGTCTGTTGCTTCATTTTGATTAAACGGATTTGATGAATATTGATTGATGTGATTTGAATTGCTTTGTACAATCTTATTAACTTCTGTATTTTTTTTGTTTTGATTGGTTTTAATACCATTATTATTTTTTTTATTTATATTTCCGCTTTCAATTATTTCAAACAACGAGGTATTATCACTTGTACCGGAGTTCCGCTTTGAAAAAAGCGATGCATCATTTCTTGCCCCATTCATGCTATATGTCTGTGTCTTTTGGTGCTTATCTGTTTTAATATTAAATTGTGATATTTTACTCGTGTTCATATAATCTCACTGCATAAGTAATACATTTCAAATTTTATATATGAAATGATTTACGCATTCTTGAATACGTATATATTATATAAAAAATATATACTCTTAGAATTGCCATTTTATTGGGTTATAGAAAAATTTATTAATAAAACTTAATAAAAAATACATACTAAAATCTTTTAAGATTTCAATTCACATATTATGAAAATTATAATAAAAATTATCTGTATTTATTTTTTTTAGCAAATAAATCCGCATCGATTTGACTATAAGAAAGGCTTACGTGTCCTGATTGTGTTGAATGACCGGTAAACCCGTCAGATGAAACGGATTTTATATTGTAATATTTAATTTTATCTAATAGAGTTTGGTTTCTATTTTGTTCGTCATCATTTTCAAATTTATTTGAAATTGATAACTGATTTTTTTGTAATTTATTTAAATTTTTGTCTGAAGCATTATTGCTACCTAATATAATGTCTTTGATTTCATAATTATTTAGTACATTAATAATATCTTTAGAACTCATACCTCTTTCTGAAAGACGAATAACTGTATCTAAATTTTTTATGCAATTCACATTGTTATATAAATTTCCTATTTCAACGGATTTTTTACCTTGTGATGTTAATTTTACAGTTTCCTTTGATTTATTTTTTGAATTAGGATTTTCAAAAGCAGAAACAATTTCAATGGCGCCTTTTCCCATATTTACAAGATTAAATACATAACTCAATGAATTTCTGCAATTTTCACTGTTTAATATTGTAATTATTTCTTGAGCAGTCTTACCTTTTTCTGCTAACTTTAATACACTTGCTATGTTTTGCCTGCAATTCGGGTTATTTAGAATTGAAATTATTTCTCCTGTATTCATACCGTTTTTTGCTAATAGTATTGCAGAATCAATATTTTTACTTATTTCCGAATTATTAATTAATGTCACAATCTCAGAAACACTTAAACCAATTTGTATCATTTCAATAACGTAATCTATGTTTTCCCTTAAAACAGGGTCATGATATATTTCTATAATTTCTTGTGAAGATTTACCTGCTTTTGCAAGTTTAGAGACTCTTTCCAAGTCATGTTTTGTTTCTTCATCTTGCATAATATCGTCCAACTCTTCTTCATTACGATTTCTACTAATATCTATCATATTAATATAATCATCAAGGGAATGAGTTTCTTCAATAACTGATGCAGGAATATATCCATCTTTGTTTTTATCTATGCCTGTAATGATTAGTTGTGCATATTGTGCACATTCTTCCTGTGTCATTTGTGTAGTTTTTGTCAAATTATCAAGTATTTTCAGATATGCTTCTTCAAATGATATAAAGTTTCTTTTGTTTCCGTCCCCATTATATTTATTCATTACATTTATATCATTGGTAATTGAATTTCCATTTACTGATGGAACTCCATATGTATTGAAGATATTTTTTTCTTGTAACTCAATAGCTATTCCTTCAGTATTCACCGATCTGTCCTGCACAAAAAAATTCTCTTGTTCATTAAATATGTCTGTACTGTTTTTTGTATAAGTAGTACGCTGAGATGAAGGAGTTGCTGTAATATCCTGTAAAGTATCTATTATATTTACATAAACATTTTTATTGCTGTTATTACCGGTAATTTTAGAAGATTTTATTAAAATATTGGAATTTTCTGTATCAAACGCCGGAATTTCTTTATCTGATAAATTATTAATTTTGTCCAGCTTTATTGCATTTGCAAACAATTCTAAAGAATTTTTAGAAACAATTGTATCAATTTTTTTATCCGTTTCTTTTATTTCATCAAAGATTTCTTTTGTCAAAGATATTATCGACGATAAAATATTACTTAAAACTCTTTTATTTTCGTTATCTTCGTTTTCATCTTTATCTGATTGTTTATCTGAATTTGTTAAATTATTCTCATTAGAATTATCATCGGATGAATTATTATATGTATTTTCATTTTGACTTTCAGATGTTGTTTTTTGTGCTTCCAGACTTGTAATTTCACCATCGATATCGTTTCCTTCTGAAACTAAATTCTGTAAATCAGATTTCGCTGTATTAAAATCAGTTTTTAGCTGATTTAATTCGGCTTTTGCTGATTGAATTTCCTTTTCAATTCTTGATTTTTCATTCGTATATTGAATAAGCGCTTGAGAATATGCTGCAACATCCGGTTCTGTTTTAGGTTTGCCTTCATTATCTATATATGAAATTAGATATTCCGATACAGTTGGTTCTTTTAATGAGGATAAATTGTTTTCTAAGTTAGATATCGTGGTTTCTGTATTATTAATGTTTATTTCTGTTTTCGAAATTAAAGTTTCTTTTTCTGATATTTTGCTTTCATTATCTAATTTTTGTTGTTTTAAATTCTCTATTTTAGAGTCAATGTCATCAGTATTTTCTTTTTGTTTTATTCCATCATCAATTATGCTGTAGATTGTTTTTGGGAAAAACAAATCATTGCCATTATCTTTTTGGACAAAGAAAGGTTTCTCTTTTTTGCAGTCAGATTTGGATTCAACTTCCAGTTTGTTGAAATCCAGCTTGAGCATATTAAGTTTTGAAATTTTACTTTCTAACATATCCCCATAGTATTCCTTGACTTAACAAGAAATTAATTGACTTTACCCCGATAGTTTAACTTTTTCCATTCTCTAAAAATAGTGTATATATCTATAAACACATATTTTTTAGCCTAATTTTAGGGTTTTGAAAAATTTTTACATTTCGTAACAAATAAATTTGAAAAAATATATATCTATTGGTAAATGCCAATTATTATACGTTTTGGTCAAATTTTAAATAATCAATTGTTTCATAAATTAAATTCTGTTCATAAAAAAATCTTTAATAACATCTTTTGTAGATTTTTTATAATTATGAATGTATATTTGTCTTTTTTTGATATTCAAATAAAAATTTCTGTCTGATATTTTCATAATGCCAATCTGCGCTAATATATTCTGAAAATATCCTGCAATCTTAGATGTATAAGGACAGGCGGTTTAAGTATTTTGAACAGGAATATTAATAATTTTTAGCGTAAAACTGCGCCCTACAAACTTTTTAAGTGAATAGAAATATATATACTCCGAGACACATTTGTGTTATGTTGTTTATTGTTAATATGAGAGATTTTTTATGAATATATTTTCAATTTTTACCTTATTTGGGGGGCTGGCATTTTTCTTATATGGAATGAATGTTATGTCAGCAGGATTAGAAAAATTGTCGGGTGGAAGACTTGAGAAAATGTTAAGGTCTTTAACTTCAAATCCACTTAATGCACTTGCATTAGGTGCAGGTATAACAATAGCCATACAATCATCATCAGCTTTAACGGTTATGTTAGTAGGGCTTGTTAACTCAGGGATTATGGATTTAAACCAAACAATTGGGATTATTATGGGGTCTAATGTCGGTACGACTTTAACTGCGTGGATATTATCCTTATCAGGAATAG
This sequence comes from Candidatus Gastranaerophilales bacterium, assembly GCA_016282705.1. Taxonomy (GTDB): domain Bacteria; phylum Cyanobacteriota; class Vampirovibrionia; order Gastranaerophilales; family Gastranaerophilaceae; genus Avigastranaerophilus. The sequence goes on from JAEELO010000074.1 coordinate 11,810, forward strand.
AAAGTAATAACTTCTTCTTACAACTACTAAAACCTGAATCATTCTCTCCAATAATAGCAATATTTGGTATTTTATTAATAATGGTTTCTAAAAAAGATAAACATAAAAATATTGGAACTTTAATGATAGGTTTTGCAATTTTAATGTGTGGTATGCAGTTTATGGCAGGGTCTATGAAACCTCTGGCGGGGATGCCACAATTTACAAATATTTTAACAGCATTTAATAATCCAATTTTAGGTATTATAGTTGGTGCAATTTTTACAGGAATTATTCAAAGTTCTGCGGCATCGGTTGGAGTTTTGCAGGCATTATCGATGACGGGTGGAATAACTTTTGGAATGGCAATACCAATAATAATGGGACAAAATATTGGTACTTGTGTAACCGCATTGATTTCCAGTATTGGCGTCGGAACAAATGCAAAAAGAGTTTCTGTTGTACACATTAGTTTCAATGTTATTGGAACATCCGTATTTTTATTGATTTTTTATGTTGGGCACATGATTTTTAATTTTTCATTTTTGAAATCTGCTATAAATCCTTTTCAAATTGCTATTTGTCATACAATTTTTAATATAGTAACAACCCTATTGCTGCTTCCTTTCATAAATCAATTGGAGAAAATTGCAATGACGGTAATCAAAGATAAGAAAGTTGAAGCTGAAGATAATGTCTTTTTGGATGAAAGATTATTGTTAACTCCTACTTTTGCAATAAAAGAATGTGAAAATTTAACAGCAAAAATGGCTATAATTGCCAAAAAGAATTTTTTCAGGGCTTTAAAAATGTTAAATAATTTCAATGAAAAAAGAATGGAAAAAATTCAGAGAAAAGAGCCTGTTATAGATAAATATGAGGATAAGTTAGGAACCTTTTTGGTAAATTTGTCAACTAAAAATTTATCTGATTCTGATAGCAGAGAAATTTCAAAATTATTATCTACAATAGGTGATATAGAACGAATTGGCGACCATGCAATTAACATTTTAAAAGTTGCGAAAGAACTGCATGAAAAAAATATAATTTTATCAGATTATGTAAAACAAGAATTATTTGTAATTATAGAAGCATTATCCGAAATTATGGAAATAACAATCGATTCTATATGTAATAATGATACAGAAAAAGCCAAAATGGTTGAACCTCTTGAACAAGTTATAGATATTTTAGTTTCTACTGCCAGAGATCGTCATATTACACGTTTACAAAAAGGGCAATGTACTTTAACAAACGGTTTTATATATTCAGAGATTTTAAATAATATTGAAAGGGTTTCAGACCATTGTTCAAATATAGCTGTTTATCAAATTCAAGTTAACAAATCTTCTTTTGACAGGCACTCATACTTAAATAATGTTAAATCATTTAAAGATGCTGATTTTAACAAATATTTTGATATGTATAAAAGTAAATATTTAGAAATGCCACTGTTGGTTAACACATAATTTATTTCTTAATATTATTGGAAAGTAGCCGACCGGTGAGAGTAAATAATGAGTAAATCTGAGTAAATCGGTTTTTTGGGTAATGTTGCACTTCCGACCGCTAAAACCCCTATAAATAGCGGACTTTATATATTAAAACATCAAAAAAAAGAAACCCACACTAACTCGACAAATACATTAGAATTTATTCCAAATTATAATTCCTTAGTTAAAACGGTATTAATTGTTGGAATATTAATAAAAAATGGAGACGGAGAGATTCGAACTCTCGTCCGGAATGGGATATAAACCTGCATCTACATGTGTAGGTCTGTTAATCTCAGCTAAATTACGGCACGAACCATTCCTATAAATTAGCCAAAGCAGTTTTAACCGATACGCGGTTTGGAAGTAAACTTGGTCCTACTACTTCCGTCATAGGATTGCGTCTTGCATATTTACGTCTTGTTAATCGGCAAGCTGGACTAACTCAACGGCTGACCTGCAATTATGCAGCAAGAGCAGCAGCTCTTGAGAAGTCAGCTTTTACAACGTTATTAGCGTTTATTTTAATTTGCTTGTTGATAACTCAGAACAGCACTGAGACACGCAGCCTGATTACACCAATCCACCCGTCAAATCCATAACGTCCCCATATTTAATTTTCAATGTTCATATTATTATTATAACAAAGCAATAATTTTTTTTCATTAAAAAACCCCTGTTTTATCAGAGGCTTTTAATTTTATTTTGTTGTCATTCTTTTAAATTCATAAAATCTTGCGTTAATATCTTTAGGCTGAATGATGCCGTCTAAGACTCCTGATTGTAATAAATTATGTAGATTATCGGTTTCAAGAAAACAAGTGCCGTTTGCTTGCATTGCTTGAGTATATTTAATTGTAATTCTGTTTAAATTTTCACCTAATTTTTTATCCTTTAAAACATTATTATAGTATTTATTGTGAGCATCTCTATAATATTTTATTCCGTATTTACCGCCGACTAATGCAGTGAAAATGTTGCTGTAATGTTGTATGAATTTATCGTTATCATCTTGCTCTTCAGCATTATTCTCACCAAATACATTTTGACCTGTAACATTTTTTATATGAAATTCTTTTTTATCCGGGTCATAAATAATATTTTCCGGATTATTTGTGTCTAACTTGTAATTTTTAGCAATAAGGATAAGTGCATTCCTAAGTAAAGTGTCATATGCTTCTTGAGGAGCCTTTGATATCAATTCTATGTTTTGTTTAAATGTTTCTATATCCTCTTTCTTACACAAGTCATACCTTTTATAACTTTCATTAGGAAGTGCAACAGGATGTCCGTTTAGTCTTTTATTTATAAAATATAGGGATGAATACGATTCATTTATAGGAATTTCAACCCTTGCTATAGTTTGACCTATATTTATATCTGGAATTACATCTTTTACTTTTTGAATAACTGTTTTTGTGTGTGAACCGGGAATTATTTCAGCATTCTTTAATTTTTTTAATACCCATTTGTTAGTACCTTGCATTTCATATGTTCTGTATTTATCTGAATTATCGATTAATGTTAATGCAGGAATGCTGGTTGGATTATTTTCCGTAAAATAGCCGCTATTAATTGCCCATCTTTTAAATTCATCATATGTTTGATTATCGTCTATTTTTTTTGCGTTAGGTTTCTCTGTCCTTACAAATGTGTCAACACTTGCATTTTCTCTGGGCATTATACCAAATGACGGTATAAGATTTTTTGTGCTCTTCATAATAGGATGAGCAGAAAATAAATTAATTTTAGTTACTTGCATGTTATTATAAACTCCTCTTTCTCTCTTTATATTTAAAGTTAAACATTAAAAATTTTGTTATACTTGATAATTATTTCAAAGTTTTGTAAATAATACTCAAGAATTACTCTTTTAGGGTTATATTTTTATAAAATTTGTGTTATAACAAGAATGAGGTTTTATAAACTGGAGGAAATTATGACAGTAGGTTCATTTGTATTTATGTTACACTCACATCTTCCATATTATCGTATGGCAGGTATGTGGCCATTTGGCGAAGAAAACTTATATGAATGTATGTCTGAAACATATGTTCCATTGTTGAATGCAATTTCGGAATTATATGAAGAAGAAGGAATAAAGGCTAAATTAACGGTAGGTATTACTCCCATATTAGCAGAACAGCTGAATGATGAACATTTAAAAAACGGTTTTGTTCAGTATTTAGACTCAAGGATTAAGGCTGTTGCTGAAGATTTGGAAAGATATCCAAATCCGAATGTTCCGCATTCACAGCATTTGAAATATCTTGCAAAATATTATTTTGATTGGTTTAACCACATTAAAGACAGCTTTGTAAATAAATATAATAAAGATTTAATTGGTGCTTTTAAAAAGTATCAGGATTTAGGATGTATTGAAATTACAACATCAGGTGCTACACACGGATTTTCACCATTGCTTGCAACTGATACAAACTTAAATGCTCAATTTAAAGTAGGTTCGGATACAACTAAAAGATTATTCGGTAAGAAAGCAAAAGGATGCTGGCTGCCAGAATGTGCATATAGACAAGGATATGAATTCATCGGAAAAGACGGCAAAAAGAAATGGCGTCCTGCTATTGAAGTAACCCTACAGAATAACGATATTGAGTACTTCTTCACTGAATCTCACGTTATAGAGGGTGGTAATTCTGTCGGAGAAAGAAGAGTAGTTGGTATATACGGTAATATTGAATATATTCCTCTTCCTCAAAGAGAAGCTACAGGATATGATACATATTCTGCATATTGGCTTCCTGATGCTCAAGTTGCTGTTATGGGAAGAAATGACAGAGCAGGTTTCCAAGTATGGTCTGCCGCAGACGGATATCCCGGTGACGGATGTTACAGAGAATTCCACAAAAAAGATGATAATTCCGGTATGAATTATTGGAGAATTACTTCACCAAAAACAGATTTAGGTGACAAAATGCTTTATGACCCTGTGCTTGCAATGAATCAAGTAAATTCAAATTCAGACCACTATACAACCTTAATTTACCACTTATTGAATGATTATAAAAAATCGCATAACGGTAAAGAAGGTTTAATTATGGTATCTTTCGATACTGAATTATACGGTCACTGGTGGTTTGAAGGTGTAGAATTTATTAAACAAGTAATCAGAAAAATGAATAATTTTATACCTGAAATAGAACGATGTACTGCCGGTGAATACTTAGAAAAACATCCGCCGGTTGATACAATTCAAATTCCGGAAAGTTCTTGGGGACAAGGCGGACACTTCTATGTATGGTTAAACCATCTTACAGAATGGATGTGGCCAATTATCAACGGATGTGAAAAACGTATTATTGATATAGTATCGAAATACGAAAAAATTCCGGAAGATAAATTATTGCACAGAGCTTTAAATCAGTTGGCAAGAGAAAATCTGTTATTACAAAGTTCAGATTGGCCGTTCCTAATCACAACATGGCAAGCTAAAGATTATGCTACAGACAGATTCAGAGAACATGTTGACAGATTTGAATTTATTGCAGATATGATTGAATCCGGAAACATAAATGATGAAGAATTAAAGAAAATTGAAGCTATAGATAATTGCTTCCCGGTAATTGATTATAGAGTATATTTGCCGATTGAAGAAGGAGTTATACCACAACAGGAAGCAAAATTAGCTCCGTTGTATCAATAATTTGATATTTAAATAATTAAAGCGGGTAAAACTAAATTACCCGCTTTTTTATATTTAAAATTAAATATCTTCAGGTGAGATGGTTATAATACTTTCATCAGAATGTTCAATAGGAATACCTATTTCTTTTTCAAGACTTGCGGCTGAAACATTATAATTCAAAATAGCATTGTAAAAATCTAAGCGTGCGTTTAGATATGTATTTTCACCATCTTTTAATTCTATGGCATCACCAACACCCGCTTTATATCTTCCTGTTACCTGTCTATACTGTTCTTTTGCTTGGTCTAGAGCAAGTTTTGCAATTATTATTGCTTCTTTATCTGTTTGCAAATCCATATATGCTTTTTTAACATTAAAATATACG
>JAEELO010000075.1 GCA_016282705.1 Candidatus Gastranaerophilales bacterium
CCCTCGTACCAGTTAATCATACAGATTTACTCCTAATTTTTTGAGTGTTTTTAATATCATCATTATATAATTATCGCCGTTAAAATTTTCGGCTTTTACTCCGACAAATTGCAGCAAGTATTTTAATACGTTTTCTTTGTCTATGTACCCCCGGATGTCGTTATTGCCTCTTAGCTGATTACGGTATTTACTTGCTAAAACAAAGTTTTCTAACTCTGATTTACCGCCTTTTGATTTGGGCTTTAAGTGTTCAAGTGTCACCGTCTTTTTAGAGAGTTTATCGCCATAGAATCCGTATTTTACCGTTTTTAGATTTCCTTTAAGGTATTGTGTCTTTAGTACGTTGCTATATCCAAAAGTGATTCCGTCTGACTTTGTAACTCTCATTTTATCCTTTCCGGGCTACTTCACCCGACTACTAGGAGGCCAAATCGTCGGGTGGTTCGCCGTTTGCTTGCTTAAACATATTGTCTAATTGTGTAGGCAATATTCCCATTTGTGCCGCCATAACATCTAATAACGGATTTTTGCGCTGCAATTCTACGCATAAATCCCATTCAAGCTGCGCCTGTTCGCTTGTTGCTATAAGTTCTTTTAATTGACTGTAAGTAATCCCTAATTGCTGTAAACCGAGGGCAAATACCCTTTTAGTCATAGTAAGGTTACCGATTCGTTCTTTTTCTTTTTGCGCCTTTATTTCCTCATAATCAGGATTTTCGATTATTTCCCCGTCTGAATATATGTAACGGTCTGCATCCTCTACAAAGTTGTTATAAACTTCTTCGGTTACTTCTATATTGGTGATGTCTAAACGCTGACATTCACCACACCCGTTTATTTTATTGTCTTCAATAAAAAAATAATACATTGTTCCCCCTATGTGTTCGTACCGATACGCCTATAACCGCAAGCGTACAGATAATAACTGCCCTTTGGTGTTGAGTTAGCCGCTACTGTAACACTTCTGCCACTTCCGACCGCTAAAATACACGTTCCGTATGCTGTTACTGAATTGTTTGAGCGTGGTATTGCGTATGCCGTTTCTACCGCTGTACTAATATCCGATTGCAAAGTTATATATATTCTGTTCCCTGTACTTGTACCTGATGTTGCGTTTACAGCAAATAATACCTCATATTTGTAGTTATCATTCGGTAAATATGTACTTAAACTATACGAAGCGTCGGAGTTAGTCATAGCCACACCATTAGCAAGTGTGGATTTTGTATAAACCCATTGTCCGTCAAAGCGTGTGTTGCTACCTGTTACAACTTCCGAGCCGTTTACTGCAAGATTGTTGTTAGATACGGTCAATAAAGCCGTTCCCATATTGCTTGCATCAATTATAGCAAAGCCGTTAAGTGTAAGGTTAAGCATATAGCCGTTTTGTGCAAGACTATTGCCTGCACCGATTGTAACACCTGTCCCATAGGTTGAGCTTTGCCCGACGACAACCCCGTAGAACTCGCCTGTTGTACTGTTAGTGTATAATATATCGCCCTCTGTACCTGCGTTTGCAAAGGTCATATTACCGTTACTTGCTTGTACAAAGCCACTTAAATCGCTTGTTCTTGCTATATTTGTACTAATACGGGCATCAGGAATTAAACCCGTTGTACCGTCTAATAGTTGCCAATTATAATGACCTGTACCGTCATTATAAAAACCTATATTTAAGGTATTTGCCGTTGAGTTTGTGCCGTAACCTATTTGTAAAGCACTCCCTCTGGTTGCGCTTGCTCCTGTACCTAGCGCTATTGCGTTATCACCACTTACACTAGCATTATAACCCAAAGCCGTACCATAAGCCGCCGTAACACCTACACTAGCACTACAACCCAAAGCCGTACCATAAGCCGCCGTAACTGTTGAACTTGTACCTATATTAGTAGCGCTTCCGTAACTTGTAGCCGTTCCTAATATAGTTAAAGAGTTTGTACCTGTTGCAGTATTTTGTAAATAGTTTGATACATCAGGTATTGCAGATGTTCTCGCAATATTGCTTGAAATACGAGCGTCAGGTATTAAACCTGTCGCACCGTCTAATAGTTGCCAATTATAATGCGTGTTTGTTGAGTTCCAAAACCCTACATACAAAGTATTAGCGGTGTTATTAGTGCCATATCCTAATTGTATGGCATAATTTCCGCTTGCCGTTGCACCGCTACCAAGTGCCGTTGCTCTTGTGCCCGAGGCGAGTGATCCTGTACCTATCGCCATAGCGTTTGTTTGCGATGTTGTCGCACCGCTACCGACCGCCAAAGAATATTGAGCGTTTGCGTATGTGCCGTTACCTAAAGCGGTTGCGTATGTACTTGAAGTTCTTGCATAATAACCGATAGAGGTTGAATAATTGCCCGTTGTTGTTGCCGTTGCACCCACGACGGTACAATAATCAGTCGCACTATTATTAACACCAATTCCGATTGCATAAGGTCTGTTCTTAGTTAAGCCCTGTAAAATTATAGAGCTTCCGGCTTGGGTTGCCTCGTTTCGTAAGAACTTAGCACCTGCAATCGCCACACCTGATTGAGCATTTGCACTTGTGCCGTCATAGGTTTGGTCAACTACTACACCACTTGGAATATTAGGTTTGTTCTTAATATACGCTTTGCTCGTAGTGTCTGTTACATCCCAATCTGCCTGTACTTGTGCATCTGGTATTGTTGGTTTATTAGATAAATCGTTATAACTTCCGCTTGTAGCCACCGTTGCTAAGCTTGATGATAAAGCATAAGGGCTTAACGCACTTGATGTTATAAACCCTGCACCGTTTGTTAAATCGTTTGTATCCGTAGGTATTGTCGGTTTGTTGCTTAAATCACTATATGAGCCACTTGTGGCTACGGTTGCAAGAGATGATGATAATACATAATTATTTGCATCTGACAAGTCCGTTACTGCCGTAGGTACTGTAATATTACAAGTTACATTACTTGAAG
>JAEELO010000076.1 GCA_016282705.1 Candidatus Gastranaerophilales bacterium
ACATGTTTTTATATCGGTACTTTCTTTTACCGAAAAGAAAGTACCACAAAGAAACTCCCGAGCTGAACTTCATTCGCACAACAATTGTTTAGCTCGACTTGAAACGGGCAAACTCGCTGCGCTCAAACAGTGCCCGTTTTGACATTGTCTCGCTAACAATTTTGGCTCATTCCGTTATGCTCGGTAGGGGTTTATATTTACCCCCGCGAGCGTGTCACTTTTGTGACAATAGCGAGCGTAAGAGATTCGGCGAAGCCGAAAACTTCCATTCAATTTCACACCCGAAGGGTGTAGAAAACAGTTGCGTTTTTTCTTTTCTCTTGGGTACATTCTCTTTTCTTTTGCTCGCAATAAAAGAAAAGAGAATGTACAAACACAGTATTAATTAAAAATATGAGATTTACATCAAAATATATATTTATTTGTGAGGTAAAAGAAAGGAAAAAAGACACAAAAATTTTTATTTGATAAAAACATGTTTTCATAACATGTTTTATGTAATTTTTACAAAAGGAGATTATGATGTATAAAATTATGTATTTAAAAACAGGTAACGTATTTATTTTGCCGGAAAATGAGGCGAATGACTTGAAAACAATGTTTCCCGAAGATTACAAAATTTTAGAAAAGAACGGAAAAAAGTTTAAAGATGTAATAAAGAAAACAAAAAAGGATGAAAAGGGTTCGATTTATTCCCAGGTTGTGGAACAAGAACAAACTTAAAAATTGTGAATAATGAAGACGATGCGTGTTAATCATACATCATTGCTTCAATTTCTGCAGGCGTCGGCGGCTGCATACAATCATATAAAACATAAATGCTCAAGCAAAATGATAATATTGCTATTAAGTATACTAAATGTCGTTTATATTTTGATAACAAAGGAATGTAAGTTTTTTTATTCGGTCTGTATTTGTTAATAATTATTTCCGCAATCAACAAAATCAATGTTATTGGCACCAATATATATGAAAGTATAAAATATGCCAGTGCAAATGGAATTAATATTATTGCTATATTTGTGCTATTAGCAAAGAAAAAGGATATTACTAAATACAATAAGAATAAAATAAATTGAATTAGCAATAAATATATAATGACATTAAAAAAAGTATATTTATTAAAAACCGGTATTTTCACACATAAATTATAATATGAAAGGTAAAAACATGACAAATACAAAATATAATATTCCAAGAACAGTTTTTAACAACATCGTATTAGATGCAACTCGCAAAGCACAACAAAAATATGGTTTTGAAATTGGAACAGGCGAACACGCCACCTGGAATAATGAAGCCGATGCATTTAAACATGCTTATATGCAATGGTTTTTGGGCTTTTTCTTTAATGATTCCATAGCAAAAGAATATGGCGATATGCATGAGAATGAAACCCCTAATGCTCCTTCTGGTGAACGTAATATGGATTTATGGAATAACGCTATAGGTCGTGAAATTGCTTTGGATATGAGAAAAAAATACACTTCTGTGATTAATTTTAATAACGAATCAATTAGTGATATTGCATCAGAAATTATATATAACAAAATGAAAAACGGAGAACTCATTACCGACCCTTCTGATCCGAGAAGGTTCGAAAATATGAAATATGAACGGATTAAAGATAAGGATAAGGTATTCTTTAAAGGCGAATATGATACGTTAAGTGAAGAAGATCAGGAAAAGTTTTTAAAACAGTATTCGAGACAACTCGTTGATAACGGATGGAAAATTCAAACAAAAGAAGAACTCGACAGGCAGGTGCTTTCGGGGGATCTGATTTATGTTAACAATTATACAAAGGCTGACGGCACAAAAGTCAGCGGTTACTACAGACATAAAAAAGGAATGAAAAATAATGAAAACTTTAAAAGAATTTTTAGATGATTTGGGAATGCGTGAATCCGGCGGAAATTATAACGCAATTAATAAATTTGGTTATATAGGGAAATATCAGATGGGTGAAATGGCACTTGTTGATGCAGGATATTACAAAAAAGCTTCACGCCGATATAATAATGATTGGACGGGACAATTCACCGGAAGAGACGGTGTTTGTTCCGTAGAAGGGTTTTTGAGCAATCATTCGGCTCAGGAGAATGCTCAATTCGCTTTTAAGAAGAAGCAGTGGGGATATCTTAAAGCACTTGGTGCAGATAAGTATTGCGGTCAAATAATTAACGGATATAAAATAACCCCCTCAGGACTTCTTGCCGGCGCGCACCTGAAAGGTGCAGGTTCCGTTATGCAATACCTTAAAAGCGGAGGGAAATGTATTCAAAAAGACGGATTCGGAACATCCGTAGAATCTTATATAAAAAGATTTTCGGATTATGATGTTAGTCAAATTGTTAGTTAAAATAATTTATATATTTTGTTGTAAAATTCATTTTTTCGGTAAATATTCATATATTTGTACATTCTCTTTTCTTTTATTGCGAGCAAAAGAAAAGAGAATGTACCTAAGAGAAAAGAAAAAACGCAATTTTTTCCTACACCCTTCGGGTGTGAGATTGAATTGATATTTTCGGCTTCGCCGAATCTTTCTCGCTCGCTATTGTTACCTTTGGTAACACTCTCGCGGGGTAAATATAAATTTGTCGAGTCCGTGTTGCTCAGCAACGGTAGGACTCGCAAGAGTGCGGGCTTGCCCGCGTAAATTAAATGCCCGCAGGGCATAGAAAACAATTCGGTATTTTCTTTATTTTCTTTGGTTCTTTCTTTTGGTTTCTTTACCTCCGAA
>JAEELO010000077.1 GCA_016282705.1 Candidatus Gastranaerophilales bacterium
ACAAAAAATCAGGAGATAAAGTTCTTTATTCAAGATTTAAAATTGTCATTAAGAAAAAAAGTAATATTATTATTTTGTGCCTTTTTAATATCACCAATATTGGGCGTAATTTTTGATATTATTTTGAATAGTAATTATAGTCTTGTCGGTATAGTAGGTAGTTTTAAATTAGGTTTTTTATTTGCCCCTTTTTGGGGGTTGTACCAAGCATATTTAATTTTGTATTTATATTGGTGGTTAGAGAAGATTTTTTATTTCAAAATTAACAAATAGAAATGCAAGCGGATGTATACTTTTAAGAGAGACAAATTGGAAATAGAATTTAATAATGATAAAAATTTGCAATATTCTTTTGGGCAGATGACGGAGAAATGCCAGACAAGTATAAAAAGAGCAACGACCATTACAAGTTGGGTGGTATAGCAGATGAGCGTACAAAAGAAATAATCACAACGAAGGTACAGCAGGCACGTAAAGATTCTCCTATCGGACCGTATGTCAATACACCGTTAGAGGACGTGGATGTAATAGTTCCGAAGGATGATTCAGACCTTGTTAAGGAGGTAAAACGTTCTGATGAAATAGCAGAGTTTATAGAAAGAAACAAAGAAAAACTACAGGCCGGTGAAACAGTAAGTGGTTCGATTGAATTTGAAAAGCCTAATTGGAGTAGAATAAAGGATAATGATTTAGTTTCATATATTAAAAGTAAAAATGAAGTAACCGGTCGTTTTACTGCAATACACAAAGCTGATATAGTAGATGCCAAAATGAATGACGATGGTACAGTAACTATGAAAGTTGTTGATTATTACGATTTTGAGAAATGGAAAGAAAATGATATTTTTGATAAATTGAATAATAACGCGTATGAGCAACAAAAATTGGGTAAATTAAAACCGTATGCAATTTATTTTGAGCTTACTTATTAGATATAATCAGTAAGAAGCAAACTATGATAATAAAATATGCAATGGTGTATAGAAACATAAAATAATATATACCATTGTATATTTTATTTTTTAACAAAAAATGGTTTTTTATTTGAATATTCTTATGGATACATAAGTTGATTATAGAAAAAAGAATTTGAATAATTAAAGCAATTGCTATGGCAAATAAATATATAAAAAATGACAGAAAATAATATGTTAGTTGAAGGTTTTCTATCCAACCGGTGTACGGCAAAGAAATCCCCGTCATGGTGAGCATGACTAAAGACGAGATAAGCAAGAAGGCATGAAAAAAATGCCATTTTTTAGTCCATTGGATGAAGTTGTTGATTTTAGAGAGAATATTTTTAAGCACAAATTGTTCCTTTTATTTTGTAAATCTATTAAAATAATACAATAAAAAATTAGTAAAATCAAGTTAATTTTGGAAATAATGTTAAAAAATATGTAGATGCTTTTAGCCGTAAGGAAGAAATACTGTCTCAGCACAAACAGATAGGCATACCGAGTGAGAGTGAACTGAAAGCCAGTGATAATGTAGTGTATGTACAAGCATATACAAAAGATGACGGCACAGAGGTCAAAGCTCACTACAGAAGTAAACCGGACGGAGTTGAGAGCAATAACCTAGGAGCAACTTCTATTCATAAATCTGAACCGAACGATAAACTCACAGGCGGTGCGGCAGAGATATCTGGTATAAAACATGATGGTATAATCTTAAAACCCTCTGCTGAGATAACTGATGCTAAAAACAAATTAATTGAATATAATAATACTCAAAATGCAAATAACAAAGATGCAAGAGATCTTATGAATATAGCTATTATTGGAACTGCCAATATTGAAAATTCAAGAGAATTATCGATATTGAATGAAGCAGATACAAATATCTTATCCAATGATATAGGTTATAATTTATCGAACGGCAATAAAACTGTAAGATTTAAAGATGACAGTACAATTGCCAATGCGGTTAATTCATCAGAATATTTAAAAGAAAGTGTAAATGAATGGCTGAATTTGCCAGAAGAAAAACGTCCAAATATAATTCAAGTACAATTGATAGACAATGAAAATTTATTTTATTCTATTAACAATGCAACAGTATTAAAACCAAGAGTTGAGGGTGGTTATTTTTATGGCTATTTATATGACAAATATGATTTTAAATTGCAATGGTTTAAAAATGCAAAAACAATGTTTGCAAATACCGGTGCAGTTACATTACAGGCTATCAAGCAACTTGAAAATTACAATATTATAATTCCTATCAAGATTAAGTTGAAACGAAATTAAGTTATGCTATAATATGGATATGGAAAATGCATTAAAAAATGATATAGTATTTAATATATTTATTTTTATTTTTATAAATGTGTTTCTTATAGATTATTATTTGCCATTAATGCTTTGTTTTCATATTTTACAGATAAATGAATACGAGAATATTTTTAATACATTATTTTTTATTTATATTTTTATTATGACAATTAATAGTCTTTTTTTCCTTCCATTATATTTTAATTTATTATTTTAAAATAAATATTATTAGTTAATAAAGTTATTTATTTTAAATTTAAAATTAAAATTAAGAA
>JAEELO010000078.1 GCA_016282705.1 Candidatus Gastranaerophilales bacterium
GGCAATAATTGAACACAATATTGCATTCTTATTCTTCTTATTATTATATCCCACTATTTACGCTTCCATTTAAGAACAACTTTTCCAGCTAGTATTTATTATATTATATAATATATTATATGGCAAATATACTAAATGGTTGATTTTTATAGTTTAAAAATTTAATTTACAAATTCATCTGAAATAAAAATTTCCCCTGTATTAGCAATAAATTCTGCCTGAATACCAACGGGAATCGTATCTTTTGTTTTATTATGAGTAAATCTAAATCCACTGCAAGAAGGAATGTTGTATTCTTTCACGAATTCTTTTTCCAATTCTTCAAGCATTTGAATATTTTCTATATCCTTAAATTCTCCAAATGCAATACCTTTAACATTTTTTGCAATTTCTTTAACATTAAAAAGCTGTGTAAGCATTTTATCTATTTTATAAATAGGTTCGTTTAAATCCTCCAAAAATAATATTAAATCTTCATCCGGCACAAAATTTGTTCCTGATAGTGCCGTTAAAGTAGAAAGATTTCCTCCCCACAATATTCCTTTTGCTTTTCCTTTATTTAGAACAACATTATTATATGCTTTGTATTCTTTTGTTTTTCCTTGTAATGTATTAAAAAATGATTTTACGGTGTATTCGTCGATTTCATCTCCGAAATCTCCGTTTGCCATTGCGCTGTGGAAGGTAATCAATCCCGTTTTTTTATAAATCATAGTTAAAAGAGTTGTTATATCAGAATATCCCGCAAAAATTTTAGGATTATTTTTGATTATTTTCCAATTAATTTTGTCTATAAGTCTTAAAGTTCCGTACCCGCCTCTGGCACATAATATTGCATCTATATTTTTATCTTCAAAAAAATTATGAAATGCTTTTATGCATTCTTCATCGGAATTTCCCGCCATATATCTGTGCGATGTTTTACAAGTATTTGATATTACAACTTTATACCCCTGTTTTTCAAGGTAATCAGCGGCTTTTTCAATTCTTTCATATTCTTTAATTCTGCCTGACACGGCAAGGATACCAATAGTATCACCCTTTTTTAATTTTTTCGGTTTTATGGAATTCATATTTTACACTTTTTTATTTAATCAGTTATAATTGATATTAGCAGATATTTTTGGAGCAAGCAATTGGAAACTAAATATATTCCTCTATACCGTAAATACAGACCGCAAACATTCCATGACTTAATAGGTCAGGAAAATATAGTTCATGCCCTCAGTAATGCAATAAGTATGAACAGAATAGCACATGCATACTTGCTTTGCGGTCCCAGAGGAACAGGAAAAACATCATCAGCCAGAATACTTGCAAAATCATTAAATTGTAAAGAAGGTCCTACGCTTACTCCTTGCGGAAAATGCCCTGCTTGTCTGGATATTATGAATTCTATTCCGGTTGATGTTATTGAAATAGATGCTGCAAGTAACAGAAGTGTTGAAGATACTCAGGCTATATTGGAAAAAATCCAATATGTTCCCGTTAACGGAAGATACAAAATATACGTTATAGACGAAGTTCATATGTTGTCTAACCACGCATTCAATGCATTGTTAAAGACACTTGAAGAACCGCCTGAAAATGTAATATTTATTCTTGCTACAACAGAACCGCATAAGGTATTGGAAACAATTATTTCAAGGTGTCAAAGGTTTGATTTCAGAAGAATAACAACTGACGATATAGTTAAAAGGCTTGAATATATATCAAAAGAAGAAAATATTAATATTTCAAAAGAAGCACTTTATGCTATTGCTAAAAATTCACAGGGCGGAATGAGAGATGCTCTTGCACTTTTAGACCAAATCAGCGTACTTGGTGTAAATAAACAAATTGATGTTTCTGATGTTAATGAGATTTTAGGTAAAATTTCATATGAAAAATTGCAGGAAATAGCTGAATGTATTTTAGAGGCAGATTGTTCCAAATCTGTTGAATTAATTGATAATGTATATTCAAAAGGTAATGAACCCGTTCAAATAGTTACAAATTTAACTCAATATTTCAGAGATGTAATGATAGTTAAAAATTGTACGGATAAAGAGCTTTTGTATACTTTGACTCAAATTAACGAAGTAAACTATGATAAAACAAAAGAAATAGCGGATAAATTTACTGTTTCCGAAATAATACAAATTATTGACAGATTATCTTATTACGCAACTCAAATAAAAGAAACCACAAATAAATATTTGTGGCTTGAATTGTGCATTATTGATTTAACAAACTATAAAAATCTGCCCTCTGCTGAAAATCTTCTTAAAAGAATAGAAGAACTTGAAAATAAAATAGCAAATGGCGTTGCAATTGCAACGAACAATGTAAATGTAAAACCGGTTCAACCTCAGGTAAAAGTTCAACAAGCACCAAAACAAGAAGCCGTGCAGTCTAAACCGGAAATAAAAACAGTTGTTGAAAATAAACAGCCTGAAAATGAAAAACCTTCTGAAATACAAGTTAAGCCCGAACCGAAACCGACTCAGGAGATAAAACAACCTGAAAGTCAAAAAACAGAAAGTGATATTCAGAAATTATGGATATCTATAGTCCAAAGCATAGAGAGTGTTCCGAACAGAGCTTTTTATTCAAACCTTGCAAGACCTGTTGAAATTACAAATAATAAAGTCGTTATTGCATTTTCAAAAGAAATTTTTGTAAAGCAGGCAAGAGAAGGGGTAAAAAATAAAGCTCTTATTGAAGCTGTTTCAAAATATTTGAATGTTTCAAATCCGATAATAGAAATAATTACTTCCGATAATATTGATTTGTCAAAGAAGATAATTCCGAATAATACGGTTCAGCCTAAAAAAGAAGAAGAAAAAGATATTAGGGAACAAGAAGAAGAAGCATACCGGAATTTTGTTGAAGCACAAAAAGAAGAACAGGCTAAACCTCCCGTAAAACCTGAAAACGTTTCGGGACAGGCAGAAATGGTAAAAGAACTTTTTGGCGGAAAATATATTGAATAACTTCTGATATCTGATTGATATTTTTGTTTGGACTATACTTTTAGTATGAGTTTTTACGATGAAGAAATAAAAAAACTTGTCGAAAAAGATAATTTCAGGCAGGTTCATAATATAGAAGAAAAATACGGTAAATTAGTTACGGAAAACGGTCATTCTATGCTTAATTTATCCTCTAATGACTATCTGAATTTAAGTACCGATCGTAATCTAATAAAAAAATTTATTGAAAAATACGCAAATGACAACGAATTTATTTTTTCTTCAACATCCTCAAGACTTTTAACCGGAACTTCTTCAATATATAATAAGCTTGAAACTAATATAGCAAAGCTTTTTAATAAAGAAGCCTGTCTGCTTTTTAATACCGGCTATCAATGTAATTTGGGAGTGGTTTCCTCGCTTGTTAACAGAGATGATGTTATTTTCAGCGATAAATTGAATCACGCAAGCATAATTGACGGAATGAAATTATCGGGTACTCCGTTTTACAGATACAAACATTTGGATTATGAAAATCTTGAAACTCTTTTAAAAAAGCACAGAAACGAACACAAAAAAGCAATAATAATATCGGAATCCGTTTTCAGTATGGACGGAGATATTGCCGATATTAAAAAATTAATTGAATTAAAAAAGAAATATGATTGTTATTTAATGATTGATGAAGCCCATGCCTTCGGCATATTCGGAAATAATCTTGCAGGAATTTCCGATAGAGACGGTATTTTAAATGATGTAGATATCATAACTGCAACATTAGGTAAATCATTTGCTTCAATGGGAGCTTTTTGTGTATCTTCAAAAACAATCATTGATTATTTAATAAACAAAGCTAATTCCTTTATATTTTCAACGGCATTGCCTTCGGTAAATATAATGTGGTCAAATTTTTTGATAGAAGAGCATTTTGATAAAGTAAAAGAAAAAGCCGAAAAAATAAATAAATTAATTGTTGAAGCTCATAATTATATAAATGATAACGGTTTGACTCAAATTGTTCCGGTTATTATCGGAGAAAATAATAAAACCGTTAAAATAGCCGAACAATTAAGAAATAAAGGGTTTTACGTTTTACCTGTCCGCCCTCCTACTGTTCCTGTTAATACTTCCAGATTAAGACTCTCTTTAACCGCAGATGTAACAATTGAAGAATTTAAAACGGTTATTGATACGGTGAGAGAGGCAATGTAATGCAGTATAAATGGTTAAACAGAAATAATAATAAAAAATTAATTGTATTTTTCAACGGTTGGGGAATGAATGAAAAAATCGTTAGTAATCTTGCTTTTGAAGATTTTGATGTACTGACTTTTTTTGATTACAGAACCTTTGAAATGCCGGATTTTGATTTTTCAATATATGAAAAAAAATATTTAATTGCTTGGTCAATGGGAGTATATGTTTGCAATGTATTTTATGACAAATTGAAAAATTTTGACCGATTTTTGGCAATAAACGGAACTCAAAACCCGATAGATGATAACTTCGGAATTCCTGTTTTGGCTTATAATATGACAATTGATAATTTTAATGAATTAACATGCAAAAAATTTATGAAAAAAATATCCTCAGTTGTTGATTTGAGTGAATTTAATACACGTTCTTTAGCGGAGCTTAAACAAGAGCTTATATCTATACGTGATTTAAAAGCAAAACAATATTTATCCTTTAATAAAGCCATTATTTCTAATAAAGACAGAATTTTCCCTTATAAAAATATGGTTAACTTCTGGCAGGAAAAAAAAGTTCAAATTATCGAAAAAGACGGTTATCATTACCTTTTTGACCAATATAAAAACTGGGGTGATTTATTATGATAGATAAATCACTTGTAAAAAGAAGATTTAAGAAGAGTCTTGAAACATATACGGATAATGCTGTTGTACAAAAACAAATGGCAGAAAAATTAATTTCGCTCCTTGGCGTAAAACAATACGATAAAGTATTTGAAATAGGCTGTTCTTCGGGGGTTTTAACAAACTTTATAGCCGGAAATATAAAATATAATAAAATTTGGATTAACGATATTGTATCAGAATCAAAAAAATATATAGATAATATTCTTTTGGATTATACTTTTTTAGCCGGAGACATAGAAACAATTGATTTAACCGAAAAATATAATTTGATTATTTCCAATGCCTGTCTGCAATGGTGTAATAATCTGGAAAAAATTATAAAAAAACTGTATTCTTCGCTTCAAAACGGCGGAACTCTTGCTATTTCTATTTTTGGTAATTCTAATTTAAAGGAATTAAAAAGTATATTTGATATAGAAGAACATGCATATTCCAAACAAGAGTTAAAACATATTTTAAGCGAATATAAGCAATGCAGTATAACAGAAGATAATGTTGAATTGTATTTCAATAACTTAAGAGAAATATTACAGCATTTAAAGAATACAGGTGCAAACTCTCTCAGGGAATATAAATTAACAAGAACCTCACTTAAAAATTTTGAAGAAAGGTATGCAAAAAATTACCAGAAGAACGGAAAAGTTGTACTTACATATAACCCTGTTTATATAATTATAAATAAATAAAATTATGTATTAGAACGATATTGAATAGCTTGAGCTA
This sequence comes from Candidatus Gastranaerophilales bacterium, assembly GCA_016282705.1. Taxonomy (GTDB): domain Bacteria; phylum Cyanobacteriota; class Vampirovibrionia; order Gastranaerophilales; family Gastranaerophilaceae; genus Avigastranaerophilus. Next base: position 5,558 of record JAEELO010000078.1, read on the forward strand.
TATGTAATGCTTGAATGTTTTCGCTTTCAGCCAAATCTGCAATTGTTCTTGCAAGTTTTAAAAGTCTGTCATAAGCACGTGCAGATAAATTAAACTTTTTTACTGCATCTTTTAACATATTTGTTCCGGCTTCATCAAGAATACAATATTTTTTTATAAGTTTCGGAGTTAATTCCGAATTTGTATAAATACCGAGACCTTTGTATCTTTCAAGCTGGATATTTCTTGCTTTTATAACACGTTCTCTGATTTGTTCCGAAGTTTCAGCTTTAATATCAGTCTTATTCATCAATTCATCAAGTTTTAATCTCGGAACATCAATAACAATATCAATTCTGTCTAATAACGGGCCTGATAATTTTGAACGGTATTGTTTTATTTGGTATTCACTGCAGGTGCAATGCTTTTCGCTGTCACCTAAATATCCGCACGGACAAGGGTTCATAGCCGCAAGCAGAATAAAATCGGAAGGGAATTCAAGCCGCATTTTTGCTCTGGCAATAACTATTTTTCCGTCTTCTAAAGGCTGTCTTAGTACTTCAAGAACACTTCTCGGAAATTCAACAAATTCATCCAAAAATAGAACTCCGCGATGAGCAAGTGTTATCTCTCCTGGTTTTGGGTTTGTACCTCCGCCGATAATACCGATTGCAGAAGCTGTATGATGTACGCTCCTGTACGGACGAGAAGTTATTAAAGGTCTGTTTGGATTAAGCAGTCCTGAAATACTGTATATTTTTGTTAATTCTATAGATTCATCAAAAGTCAACGGAGGCAAAATTGAAGAAAAACATTTTGCCAAAAGAGTTTTTCCTGACCCGGGAGGCCCTGACATTAAAAGATTATGTGCACCTGCTGCTGCTATTTCCATTGCTCGCTTTGCTTTTAGTTGTCCTTTTACGTCTTTGAAATCAAAATAGCCGTCTTGTTCTGTTTTTTGCTGCATATAATCATTTATATCAACGGTTGTTGGCTTTATTTTTATGTGTTCAGGTGAATCAGTATTAAAATGATTAACTATTTCTGCTAGGTTTTTAGCACCTATAACGGTCAAACCTTGAATAATGGCAGCTTCTTTTGCATTTTCAGCAGGGACAATCAGTGTTTTAATTCCAAGTTTTTTTAATCCCGCAGCAATCGGAAGAACCCCTGTTACCGCCCGAAGAGAACCATCAAGTGACAATTCTCCGATAAAAGCAGTATCTGTATAATCCGGTTTTTGAATGATGTTATTTTTTGTCAAAATACCTATAGCAATAGGCAAATCATAACCGCTGCCCTCTTTTTTAATATCAGCAGGGGCAAGATTAACAACAATTTTTTTATTAGGGAACTCAAAACCTGAATTTTTAATAGCTGAGCGGACACGCTCACGTGCCTCCGTAATGGATAAATCCGGTAAACCGACAATAGATACGGCAGGCAGAGAATTGTTTATATCAACTTCAACAAGTATTTTATAAACATCAAGTCCGATAGTGCAGGCTGTTAAAATTTGGGATATCACAATATAAATCCATATATTAATATTCTTATAAGAAAAGTATATATTATATGGATTTTACACGCAAGAATATACGTAAAAGTTGCAGAACGGTATTATATATTATCCGAGTTTTCGTTCCGTTTCTTCAATTTTTTGCAAAATTATATCTATTTGATTTTTAAACCAAGTAGTAAATAATTTAATTTCATTTTTAAAGCTGTAAGCACCAGGCCAAACTGAATTATAGTACATCTTAATATCCTTTCATTCACACCCGAATATTTAATATATCGACAGAATGACTAAGAACTTTAATTTTTTATGTGAAATTTGTAAACTTATGTAAAAAAAACATTTTAAAAGCGCATTTTAATTTTTTCACGGTTATTAAAGAAAATGTAAGACTCATAAAAGTCTAAAACTGAACAACTATCTACCAAAACTAACCTAGTTAACGCTCTTTGAAAAAAGAGCTTTTTTTTTGCAAAAAATTCGGCAGGGTGGTGTCGACCGAAGGGAGCGAACCCGTGAGTGCGTAAATCAGGCTGAGCTTTAAAAATCCTTTAGGATTTTAAAAGCGAAGCGGATTGATTAAGCACACCCGAATTTTTTGTTTGGTATCGGCAGGGTGGTGTCGACCGAAGGGAGCGAACCCGTGAGTGCGTAAATCAGCTATGTAGGTCAGGCACTGCCTGACACTATTAAATTATATTTTTCGTTTTTTATTTAATTTTTCTTAACATAGTCTAAAGTTTTATTTTTTGGTGCCGATATAGGCTATATGTGTGAAAAGAAGGAATAACTATGAAAGAAATCGGAAAAATTCCATCCGGCGGAAATTATGACGGCCGTGATGATGTAAAAGGTAATTTTCAAAAAGAAGACATTAACCTTAATGACATTAGCATTTTGTATACTACAAAGAAAGATGAGAAAGACAGAACTGACTTTGAACATACATTTTCTTTAAAAAATTTGTATGAATCAGATTCGGGTAAGAAATTCCTTGATTCTTTAAAAAATAATAAAAGCTTATTAATGGAAAAACTCGACCTGACGGACGAGCAATATGACACATTAGCTTGTGTTGCAATGGGTTTAGCAAGTCAAGAAACAGGAATGGGGGAAGAACAGGGTTATATTAATGAAAATTCAGGAGGATTTATAAACTGGCTGCGCGATTTATTCAAAGGCGGTGATAAAACCTCGGAATCATCCGGTATAACTCAGATGAAAATATATGACTTCATGACACAGGAAGGGAAATTATCACCTGAATTAAAACAGCTATTAAATGAAATGGGCGTTGTAGCAACCAGTAAAACGGATGATAATTTATACGCTAACCCTGACAAAGCCGCAATTGCAACAATGGTTGTATTAAAAGCAATAAATGATAATTATGATGATTATATGAATTCTTTAAAAGAAAATCATGAAACAATTGCCGAAGAAATTGCACAAACTCCTGAAGAACGACAAATACTTGAAGATAAAGCACTTAATCTTCTGAAAGACATAAGAGAAATTTATGATTCAGGAAACGATAATCAGAAAAAAGAATTACGTGAAGCGTTCAAAATGTGGTTTTTAGCTCAAAACGGTTCTACAAGAAGAAATAATAACGGTGCAGAAAGAGGTTATAACGAAGAAGAAAACCTTAATAAGTTTAACCAAATTCTGACCAAAATGGATTCTAATTTTGAACCGTTAACGGAAGAAACCTTGCACTATTTAAGATATGCTTTAACAGATTCAAGTCAAGCTATGAACCCTGTTGAATACATGGCATACGGTTGGAACAAAGGTATTACCGGAACAGGTATGCAATTAGACAGATTTCTTGCCGCTAAAATAGGTATTATATTAGATGACCCCGAAGACTTTAAATACGGTCAATTTGAAACAAACGTAGCAAAATTAGCAGAAAAATATGCAAATCAATCTGTGGGTGAAAACGGTTTATATCTTATGAGTGATTCATTTTTAGATTATTTTGAATAAGCATATTTCAGATATTAAAAAAACAGGCATTTATATGCCTGTTTTTTTATTCATATTGTAAAATGATTTCTTTTTTTAAAAATAAAGTTTATTATAGTTATGTATATTAATAAAGAAAGGTGGAATTATGTCTAATCCGGAAGTAAATAATGAAATAAAAAAAGAGGAAAGAAACAATTCGGGACAAGGTCCTACAGCTAAAGCTCCCGCCATGGTCGCAAACCGCTTCAACTGGGGTGCTTTTTTCCTTACTTGGATTTGGGGATGTTTCCATAAACAATTTTTAACGTTACTAATATTTTTACCTGCGATTTTTTCTTTTTTATTCCAAAAAGACCAAGTTGTACAACTTGTTTGCGCAGTTGCTTCTTTGGGACTTTCTATTTGGTTCGGTATAAAAGGTAACGAATGGGCTTGGCAAGGCAGACATTATGACAGCATTGCTCAATTCCACGAAAGCCAAAAGAAATGGGCAATTGCAGGCATTATATTAACAGTTTTATGGACTGTTTTAATTATTATAGCAATAGTATTTTTCACAATAGTGTTTGTTAATGCTCTGTCTGGGCTAAAATATTAATTTAATATATTCAATAATAAAAAAGGAACTTCATCATAAGTTCCTTTTTTGCTTTACATATTTACAAAAAAAAGCATGTCTTTGATAAAATAAACATGTATGAGTGAATCGGAATAAATAAAATATGGATATATTTTCAATTTTTACCTTATGCGGAGGTCTGGCGTTTTTTCTATACGGTATGCTTGTAATGTCGAGCGGGTTGGAAAAAATCTCGGGCGGTAAGCTGGAAAAACTTATGGAACAGCTAACATCTAATCCTGTTAAAGGGTTTTTGGTAGGTATCGGGATGACAATTGCGGTACAAAGCTCTTCGGCTGTTTCGGTTATGTTAGTCGGTTTTGTAAACTCCGGAATTATGAAGTTATCTCAAACCATTGCAATAACATTAGGGTCAAACATAGGAACAACAGCAACATCATGGATATTAAGTTTATCCGGCATACAAAGCACAAATGTATTTTTAAGATTATTAAAACCCGAATCTTTTTCCCCGATGCTTGCACTTATCGGTGTAATTTTATTAATGACAACAAAAAACAATTACTCAAGAAGAAAACCTGTCGGAGCATTTCTGATAGGTTTTGCAGTATTAATGTTCGGTATGGGGTTAATGTCATCATCAATGGCACCTTTAGCACATGACCCAAATTTCGCTAAATTGTTAATACTTTTCCATAATCCAATTTTAGGTTTACTTGTAGGTTTAGTTGTTACAGCTGTTATTCAAAGTTCGGCAGCATCAGTCGGTATGCTGCAAGCACTTTCTATGACCGGAAGTCTTTCATATATAGTTGCAGCACCGATTGTTGCAGGTCAAAATATTGGTACTTGTGTAACTGCTCTGTTATCCAGTATAGGAGTTAATACAAATGCAAAAAAAGTTGCAGCAACACATATTATTTTCAATATAACAGGTGCAATAGCATTTCTGCTTATTTATGAAATCTTCATACATTTTGTTAATCCGTTAACATCAATGGCAAATCCTTTTGGTATAGCAATTGTTCATACCGTGTATAATGTCGTAACCGTCATTGTATGTTTCCCGTTAAGCAAATTACTGTTAAAACTGGTACATCGTATAATTAAAGATGAAGAATCCAAAGAAGTTATTATTGATGAACGTTTGTTGTTAACACCTTCTATTGCTGTTGCACAATGCTACAAAACAACAGGAACGATGGCAAAAATAACAAAAGAAACTCTTTCGTTATCCGTAAGAATGTTAAAACAGTATAATGTTAAAACGGCAGAAGTTATTAACAAAAATGAAGCTTTAATTGATAAATATCAGGATACATTAGAGGCATTTCTTCAAAAGCTTTCGGCAAAAGAGTTATCAGAAGAAGATAGTAACAAAGTTTCTCAGTTGGTGCTTTCTATATCCGATTTTGAAAAAATTGCCGACCATTCTACGAACATATTAAACATCGCGACGAAAATTCATAAAAAAGAATGGACCCTTTATGATGAAACAATAGATGAGCTTAAAAAGATTGTAAATGCAGTTAAAGAAGTATTTGATATAACGCTTGAAGCCTTTTTAAATCAAGATTTAAACTATGCATATCAGGTAGAACCGTTAGAACAAATCGTCGATGATATTGCATATTATGCCAAAAAAAATCACGTTAAACGTATAAAACAAGCAAAGGCACATATTAAAAGAGGTTTTGTCTATGCGGAAATATTAAATGATTTGGAAAGAATTTCGGATCACTGCTCAAACATTGCAACAAACATGATTCAATCAATGAATTCTGATATTCCGAAACACGTATTAAAAAATCAATTAAAAACGGAAACATCGAAATACAGCAGTGAACTTGAAGTATTTAAAGATAAATATTTAATAGAACGTATTTGATTATTTATGATACTATTTACATGTAATTTAGAATTAAATCGGAGCGTAGATATATGTTTACGGTAGATAAAGAAGAACTGATAAAAGATATAAAAAAGCTGATTAATCCGTCGGTTGTTGTTATAGGTGATATGGCAATTGATGAAATGATATACGGTTCTACGGACAGAATAAGCCGAGAAGCTCCTGTTTTAATACTCAGACACTATAATACAAAAATAATTTTAGGTGCTGCATCAAACGCTGCAAACAATATCGCATCATTAAACGGAGGTAAAGTAAGCGTAATAGGAACATACGGCAAAGACTACTATGCCCCGATATTATTAAGTACATTTAAAAACCACGGTGTAAATACCGAATATATGGTTGAAGATGAATCAAGAGCAACGACGGTCAAGACAAGGATATCAGGCTCTTGTTCGCAATCGGTAACGCAGCAGATAGTAAGAATTGACAGAGAAACAACGACTCCTTTATCAAAGGAAATAGAAGATAAAATCCTTCACAATATGGAAATTGCTATTCCTAAACACGATGCCGTTATATTATCGGATTACAATATCGGAAATTTGACAGAGAATGTAATAAATAAAGCAATAGAACTATGTAAAAAATATAATAAAATTATTGTTGTTGACTCTCAAAAGGATTTAGAACGATTTCAAGGTGTTACATCAATGACGCCAAATCAACCTGACAGTGAAAAATTTGTAGGGTTTTTTATAAAAGACAAAGAAACAATGCAAAAAGCCGGACAAGAAATGCTTAAAAAAACAAATGCGGAATCCGTTTTAATAACATTAGGCGGCGACGGAATGGCGCTGTTTGAGAAAAACGGTTCTTTTGAAAAAATACCCGTATTTAATAAAACAGATGTATTTGATGTTACAGGTGCCGGTGATACCGTTGTTGCAACATATACACTTGCTATGGCAGCCGGTCTGAGCAAAAAGAATGCCGCTGTTATAGGTAATCTTGCAGCGAGCATTGTAATAAGATATTTTGGCTGTGCAACAACAACAATTGAAGAATTAATTGCCACACTTGAAAAAATGAATTTTAATGCAATAACAACTAAATAACAGGGGGATTTATGGACATATTTAAAAAGTTAAAAATAACGGATTATATAATTATATTGGCTGTACTTATATTGGGTGCAGTTATATTTTTAGGAATATATAAAAAGAAGAATTTTTCTAACCTTCCTATAGAAAAAGAAGTAAAAATTCAATTTGACGTATTCTTTAGAGGAATAACTCTTTCAACTCCGGAAAATCCGTTTAAAGTAGGTGAGGATGCATTTATTACAATAAGAAATGTACCGTATACAAAATTAAAAATAGTAGATATGGACGGACAGGCAAGAATGACATATGTACCCGCTAAAAATGATAAAGGTGTTGCTCCTGCAATTGATATATCTATGCCAAACTTGTTTGATTGCATAGTTAAACTTGAAGACACTGCAAAGAAAACACCTGACGGATACGTTGCAGGCGGGAACAAAATAAAAATGGGTATTCCTGTTGTTATTGAAGGCGAAAAATATAAATATCAGGGTACAATTTCCAATGTATATGAAGTCGAAGAAGAACAACCTGCTGTAGAAAATAAAGAATAATTATGAAAATTATAGAATCAAAAATATTTGATATAATAAATCACATTTTAAATTCAATACAAAATATAACTTTTAAATTAACAGAAAAAAGTGCAATTTTATCAAATATAGATATATTTATATTGCTTGCAATTGTTGCAACATACATTGTATCGACCTTCGCAACAACGGAACAACTGGGCATTGTTTCATTTTTAGTGCCTGTATTTGTTGTTATAAAAGTATTATTTACAAAAGGCGAGAAAATAGAACTTGAAAAATGCAATTTTTATCTTTTAATGTACCTGATAATATGCTTAATAACTAATTTCACATCGTCAATGCCGATGCAAAGTTTATACGGATTTATGAAAACACTTATATATTTTGCTTTTTATTTTGCACTCTGCCAATTTTTGAAAAATAATAAGCAATATATTATGCATATTTTGTTTGTAATTGCTGCAATAATGAGCATTGAAAGCATAATAGGTCTTGTACAAAACACGGCAGGTGTTGAAAATATTTCTACTTGGCAGGATACAAGCTATGTTAATCCAGAAGATATACTTTCAAGAGTATACGGAACATTAAAACCATACAATCCGAACTTATTCGGAGGATATTTAATTGCAGGTTTCACATCCGTTATTGCAATGGGTACATTATACTTAAAAAATAAGAAAATATTGTTCGGAATAATATCTTTATTTTTAACATTAGTATCTGCTTTTTGCATATTTTTGACAGGCTGCAGAGGTGCATATCTTGCATTATTCACAATCGCTTTATTAATATTATTGGCATCTTTCCAAATAGTATTTGTTGATATCAATAAAGACAAAATAAAGAAAATATGGAAATATATGGTAAGCGGTTGTGCTTTATGTTCAATCGGTTTTATGTTAATCAATCATGGAATATTGCAACGTTTAATGTCAATATTTATCTTGCGCGGTGATTCTTCCACCTCATTCAGAATGAATGTATATCATTCCGCATTTCAAATGCTGCAAGATAATCCGATATGCGGTATTGGTGTAGGAAATAAAGTTTTTAGAGAAATCTACGGACTTTATATGTTATCCGGATATGATGCTCTAAGCTGCTACAGCGTATTTCTGGAAATGGCGGTAGAAAGCGGCATTTTTGCACTTATAGCATATATTTTATTCTTAACTGCTTTGGTTATCGGTGCCGTAAAATTTATAATACACAATAATGATTTATCGGTAAAAATTATAGTTATAGCTGCATTAACATCTGTAATAGCTGTGATGATTCACGGATTATTTGATACGGTATACTTCAGACCGCAGATACAATATATATTCTGGACTATGGCTGCAATTTTAACAGTGTTGATAAGAGAAGAAAAATTCAAAAAAATATAGTATTCAATTTTGCTAAATTTTTAGGTTTTTGGTAATATAAGAACATATCATATAAAAAGATGACTTTTTTGTTAGTTTTATATAGTACAATTTTGTACGGAGGACTACTATGAGTGAGACATATACATTATATACAAGATCAAATTTTGACGGATTAGTTTGTGCCGCATTATTAAAAGAAATTGGTATCATAGATGATGTAAAATTTGTACATCCGAAAGATGTTCAAGATGGTAAAATACAGTTAACTGCAAATGATATTACTGCAAGTTTACCGTATTCATCCGGTGTTTATATGGCATTTGACCATCATTCAAGTGAATCAATAAGAACAAAAGAATATAAAGATAATTATATTATAGAACCTGCAGCACCATCGTCTGCAAGAATTATATATGAATATTTCGGCGGAGAAGACAGATTCTCTTCAAATCTTCATGATTTATTGGAAGCTGTTGACAGAGCCGATTGTACTAGTTTCAACGAAGAAGATGTTTTGCATCCTCAAGGTTGGGTTATGTTAAATTATTTAATGGATCCGAGAACAGGACTTGGAAGATTCAGACATTTTAATATTTCTAATTATAATTTAATGTTAAAATTGGTGGATTTATGTTCACAAAAATCTATTACCGAAATAATGGAAGATCCTGATGTCCGCGAAAGAATAGCTCTTTATAATCAGGAACAGGATGCTTTTAAAGAACAGCTTGCAAGATGTACAAGAATTCAAGATAATATAGCTATTTTGGATATTCGTAATGAAGATATTATCCATGTAGGTAACAGGTTTATGATTTATGCTATGTATCCTGAAATTAATATATCCATACACATACTAAACGGTAAACAAAATGCTAATACCGTATTTGCAGTTGGTAAATCAATTATTAACCGTTCTTGTCCGATTGATGTCGGTGCAATGATGTATGAATATGAAGGCGGTGGTCATATGAATGCCGGAACTTGCCAAGTTGATAACGATAAGGCAGAAGAAACACTGCAAAGTATTATTAATAAAATAAAAGAATTAACTGTTGTAAATTCGGCAGAATAAATAATAATTATTTAAAGAAACAGCCCTTTAAAAGGGCTGTTTTTGTGTTTATTTCTTATTTCCCTGACATTAATAATTTTTTCTCTTCAATTAAATTTTCTTCCTTCTCTATCCATATTTGACGTGTGGTAAAATTCCCCTGCGGAACAATTTCTTTTTTAAATACCGCATAGTGGACATTTAAGAAATTAATATTCTCCAATTCTTCTATATAATATTCCGTAGAACCGCAATTCGGACAATAGTTTGTATTCGGGATTATGTCGTCATAATGAATATGCGCTGTTCTTTTTATATTACAGCAAGCACATCTTACCAAAAACCATTTGTTCTTAACAAGTGCGCCGCAATCAGGACAATATGCTTCTTCAACGTCGATTGGTACGTTGTTATGCATGCATTCTCTTTTATGTTTAAAAAAATCAAATATCATGTTTTCTTATTTAAGTACGATTTTAAAAAAGTCAAGAAAAAGAATAAAAAAAACAGCTGTTAAGAAAACAACTGTTTTTTAAATATCTGTTATAAATTAATGTACTGATAATTGAGAATCCGTAAAATGGAATGAATTATAATAATCAATAAATTTCTTGGAATATCTTTGATATGAAATGCTTGGTAAAGGCATTCTAACATTAAATATATAGTTAACAGTGCTGTTATTTAAATCAATTAAAATGGTTTCAGCATCTTGGTATAATTTGTTAATTTGCATTGTTTTTTCAGAATCTGTAAAATCTGATGAATTTTTTACAAGATTTATTTGTGTAATTATACCGTTAAGCCTTTGAGCAGTGGCATTTGCTGTATTTTTATATTGCTGAGATTGCATTTCAAAATTGCTTAATCTATAGCCTATTAACTCCGATTTATTGATAAACTGAAAGAAATCAGTTTGGCATAATGAATATATTTGGTTTATTTTATACTGAATATCACTTTCGGAATTAATGTAAGCATTTGCGCTATTGCAGAAAAACGCAATAAAAAGTGCAAATATAAATGCAATTCTAAAAATCATTTTTTTCATTATTTATCTCCTTGCTGGTTAGTTTCTGTATTTTTAAATTGATTGAATTGTGCTTCAGTTAATATTGATTTATACAAATTATCAGTTTCTTGTTCCAGTATTTTCTGTTGTGCTTTTAATGTTTCAAGATTTCTTTCATAGGCTCCTGCTAATAATGTTTTTTGAGCTTCTGTCTTATCTTCATCTTTTTGTACAAGCTCCATTTTATTTGTATATTCTTTAATTCTGGAGTCTAAAGCATTATTTTTTTGTTCATAATTAAATTGAACTTGTGTAAGCTGCTGCTTTTGCGCCGGTGTGATGTCTGCTATTTCATCAAAGCTTATTGCAATTACACTGCTATTGATAAAACCGATAGTTAATAACATTAAAATAACTTTTTTCATTTACTTCCTCTTTTATTCTTTAATAAATAGAAAATTCTTTTGATTTTTCTTTCCATTCGCTTTCTTCCATACAGAATGCATGGTTCCAAAATCTTTCCAGTGCATAAGTTTCACGTTCTTCTTTGTGCAAAATATGAACTATAACGTCGCCATAATCCAATAAATTCCATCTGTTTCTGGAATCATTTTCTTCACCTATGGGAATTCTTTCAAAATAATCTTTAATTTTTTCTCTAACATAACCGGTCAAAGCTTTTACATGTGTTGGCGAATCAGAAGAACATATAACAAAATAATCAGCAAGTACCGAAATATTGGAAATGTTTAATATCTTAATATCCTTAGCTTGCTTATCATCAAGGATACGAGCTATAGCACTTGCAAATTTATCTGATTTAATGTCTTTCACTTAGTTTCTCCATATGTCTATGTATGAATTATAGCACATATTTCTGTTAGAACTATTATTTATATATAATTTTTAAGATTCATATTAATATTATTGTTTCTGCAAAGTTTTTTAAGTTTACTCATTGCTCTGTTTTCAATTTGTCTTATACGTTCTCTTGAAACACCATAATAGCTTCCGATTTCTTCCAAAGTCTTTTTCTCTCCGTTATCATCCAAACCGTAACGCATAATTAAAACATTACGTTCTTTTTCGCTTAAATGATTAAGCATTTTCTTTATATCACAGAACAAATTATCTTGAGTTACTTTTGTATCCGGAGATATTGTAGATTCATCAACAATAAAATCTGATAATTTAGTATTATCATCTTTTTGATTTGCCGGTGATTCAATACTTATAGTTCCTTGGGCAGATTCAATTAATGCAGAAAGTTTTTGTACCGGCATTCCTATTTTATAAGCTATTTCTTCTTTTGTAGGTGCTGCTCCGTTTTCTATGGTTAAATCCATAGAAATTTTCTTAATTTTACTTAATGTTTCTATCATATGAACAGGCAGCCTTATTAATCTGGATTTATCGGCTATAGCACGTGTGATAGATTGCTGAATCCACCATGTTGCATATGTCGAAAATTTATATCCTTTTGAATAATCAAATTTTTCAGCAGCACGCATAAGTCCCATATTTCCCTCTTGTATCAAATCGAGGAAAGAAAGACCTCTGCCTATATATTTTTTTGCAATACTGACTACAAGCCTTAAATTTGCATTTACAAGAGTTTTCTTTGCGAATTCGGAATTTTTTTCTTTTATTTCTTTTGCAATTTCAAGTTCTTCTTCGGCACTTAATAATTTAATTTTCCCTATTTGCTGCAAATATATTTTAACGGAATCATCCGCAATCGCACTGTTTTGTGTTTCCGGCAATTTAGGTTCTTCAACAGCTTTCATGATATCTTCATCGTCAAGGGAAATATCATAGTCTGCTTCAGGCTCCGTTTCTTGAAAATCGTTATTTTTAAGGATATATTTTTCGTCTTTGGACATTATGCCTCCAATAATAAATTATTATACTACATTCCCCGATTTTTGCATTGCTTGTTTTACACTTTCGTATATTACAATACTTGCGGCATTCGCAACATTAAGAGAATTAAAATCTGTCAACATAGGGATTTTAATCTTAAAATCTGCATTTTTTAGTATTGTCGACGAAATACCGTCATTTTCGGCTCCCATGACTATTGCAAAATTCATATTGCAGTAATCAATGTCATAATAATTATCTTTGGCATTAATATCCGTTGCAATTATCCAAAAGTCGTTATCTTTTAATTTATCAATTGTAGCAGGAAGACTATTAACCATAATTAAATCCAATCGGTTAACTGCACCTGCAGATGCTTTTTCAACCGTAGCATTAATCAGTGCATTTCTCCTTGACGGAAATATTATTGCATCAAAACCTGCACATACAGCGGTTCTTATTATAGAACCCATATTATGCGGATCTTCCACTCCGTCAGTTATTATTACTTTTTTGTAACCTTCTTTATGTTTCTTTATAAAATCTTCAAATGTTACATAATTAACAGGTGAAACAAATGCGATTACACCCTGATGAGAATATTGCGAATACTTTACAAATTTTTCTTTTGGCTGAAATTGAAATAATATTCCTTTACTTTTCGCAACATCAATAATTCTTGAAATTTTAGAGTTGCCTTTCATGCTATCAGAGAATATTATTTTGCTTACATTTCTGTTACCTCTTTCAAGCAGTTCCAGTACGTTATTTCTTCCGAATACAAAATCTTCCATTTTTTTTCACCGTAAAACATTGTAAAATACTTTTAATATTATATATTAAATGTTATATTAAAAATGAAAAGAAAACATTAAGTTTCTTGTCAAAAATGCAAATATACAATATTATAAGTATAATGTAATTAAATTTATATAAAATAGGTTATGTAGAATATGTTAGAACTTTTTGGATTTAAGAAAACAACTCACGTAGGTATTTCATTATCTGCGAATAATTTCATTGAACTTGTTTGTGTCGACAAGCTTACAAAATCGATTGTAAGGTATGCATCAGGTAATGTTAAATATAACAATGCTATCAAAGAGATTATTGATTATGATGAATTCAAGGACGTAGTGGAAACGTTATTTGAAGAAGCAGGTCTTGATCCTAATCAATGTGCTGTTACAGTAAGCATCCCTAATGTACATTTTGATATTACGACACTGGAAAATAGTTCTGATACACCGTATATTTTGGAAAATCTTCAGGCAGAAATTGAAGATTTGTATATCTTCAAAAGAAATGAGCCTAATATTTCTTATGTAACATTGGACGGCCCTGTCGGGAAAAGCCAGCAAAATATTGTTTATGGTGCAGTTCAGACAAAAGTAGTCGGAAGATTAATAGAAATATTTGAAACAATGGGTGCTACTCTTGTAAGAATAGAATCTTCATATTCTGCAATGCTTAAAGCAATCCAATTCAATTCAAAATATGCTGATTTAGTACAAACTGAAGAACAAACATTGATATTGTTAATTACTCAGAGCAGTTGTTCTTCATTCTTTATGAACGGAAATATAGTAGTAGATTATACGGAAGAACCTTTAGCTGTTAAATCATTCTCTCCGGAAGAAGTTCATGTAATGCTTTCTAAAGCAGCAGAAAATTCCATTTCAAAGAATAATCCGAAATCATTACTTGTAATTAGTGAAACGGATGATGTAAATGCCGAATTTTTATCTCAGAGAATTAATTTCTCGGGAAATAAAGAATATATAAATAAAAGTGTTGACGTAAATGATGCATTTATAGATGTATCTTCGGTAGAAGCTGATGTTGATCCTAACGTTATTCCATATATAACAATGGAAGCAGTAGGTACAGCAGTTGCAGATTATGATAATTATCCTCTTGATATAAACTTCTTACCATCAGAAAGAGTAAAATCAAATTTAGTAGAAGCTTTCGGATATGAAGTTGATTTCATGAGATTGGCTCTATTTTGTATAATAGTTGCAGTATTAATCGGTCTTATTATTGGCGGAATAATATATGTTTTATTAAATATGCAAATTGCGAGCATGGCAGAAACAAGTGATGATAACCGCAGAGAAATGATGGCATTCCAACAAAAGCTTAATAAAACAGGAAGAGGACCACAAAAGGATATGCTTCCTACTTTAACAAAAATTTTAGAAAGCAATAAAAACGTTATAGCTGTATATACTGCTTTATCAACTGATATTCCGGAAGCAATATTTATTAAAAAATTTGTAACAAATGAAGCCGGTGCAATTGGTATTTTGGGCGAAGCAAAAACCAGCGAATCAGTAGAAAGATTTGTAAACAGCTTAAAAGAAAAAGACAGTTCTTTAATGTTATCAAAATTAGCAGTTAATTCCAAATTTGATAATATTCCGGCAACTATACCGGATGGCTTTACTTTTGAAATTAAATCAAACGGTCAGGACATATCATTACAAGATGATATTTTATATCAACAGCCGGTGTTAGTTCCGAATGTATATGGTGGTAGTAATTCGGTTCCGGCAGTACCACAAATGCCGCAGCCTGCAGCACCGTCTCAAGGCGGAGTTTTACCTCCTCCTTCACCAATAATATAGTTAACAGAGGATTATTATGAATAACAGCAATCAAAAATTTGTTCCATTTGTATATGTAGCAGCAATATTAATCGGTTTATTAGTACTGGGTTTTATCGCATATCCTAAATGGCAAGAATATCAAATTTCAAAAGATAATGCGGCTAGTTCCGCAAGAGAAAAAGAATCGTTGCAGCAGCAAGTTAATGAAATTGAAGCTAAACAAGCTGTAGATGAAATGAAAATGAAGAACATTAAGACTATTGTTGAAACTAATGTAAGTTCTTCTGATGAAAATCTTGCTATGTTTGGTAATATGTTTGAACAAATTCTTAGCAGAGTTCAAAGCAACGGTATACACATTCGTTCTATAGAGTATGATTTAAATCCTCAATTAGATCCTATATATGTTTTAAATGCTGACGGATATAATATTTGTGAATTAAAACTTACTTTGGTAGGCAGTTATGGTCAGTTAAGAACATTTATTTCTGATTTAAACAGTTTGGAACATTTATTATACATATCTAAAATGAATGTTACTGCATTTACCGGAAATACAGATTATTTGCTTGCTAAAATTTCTATTAATTTGTATTCAAAGAAAGCAGAAATGGGTGGAATGAGACCGAACCCAAATCCGGGAATTCCGTTCCAACAACAGCCTCCGCAAAAAAGATAAAAAATAAAATTACTATTTAATTTGAAAAGAACATTTACTGCATTGCGCTTTCGGGTGCAATGCAATTTTATTTTCCAAATCTATTAATCGGACTATTTTTGTATTTAATTTAGAACCGCAAATAGGGCATCTTAAATTTTCTGTTTCGCCTTCAAGAATAGCTTTTTTTACGCTATCGGTATATTGAGTTGTTATTTTGTCATATGAAACCAGCATTATTCTTTCATATTCTTTTATATCAGAAGGATTTAATTTAAGCCCTTTAGCAAGCTTTTGTCTTGTTGTTGCTGGAAGAAAAAGTTCTTTTCCTGCTTCTATATCTTCCAGTTGTTCTATCTGGATTCCTGTTTTTTTAGCAAGTCCAATAACAGAGAAACCCGCTTTTTCACGAGTTTCTCTTATAAATTCTGCCAATGATTTTGTTTCTGACATTATTGTTGTTCACCTATTTTTGCTTTTTTGCTCTCTTGAATATCGTTCCAATAAGCAACTAAAGTACTAGCAAAGAATATACTTGAATAAGTACCGATTGCGATACCTAAAATCATTACAAGCACGAAATCTCTTGTTGTAACACCACCGAATATATATAATGCACCAAGTGTAATTAATGTTGTTAACGATGTGTTTATACTTCTTGCAAGAGTTTGGTTAACTGAAGCATTAACTATTTCTCCATAAGTTGCCTTTTTGGAGTAGAATTTTAAGTTTTCTCTTATTCTGTCAAATACAACAATCGTATCGTGAACACTGAAACCAAGAACAGTTAATATTGCCGTAACAAATAAACTGTCGACTTGTGTTCCTGCAACAAGTCCTAATATGGCAAATACACCGACAACAAACAATATGTCATGGAATAAAGCCAAGAAGGCTGCTACAGCGAATTCAAAGTGAAATCTAATGGTCAAATATATAACAATACCCAGTAATGCCAATGTTACGGCTATCATTGAATTAATAAACAACTGCTGTCCTAAAACAGGCCCTACTGAGTTTGTTTGAACAAGTTCGGCATTTTCATATTCGGAATTTACAATACTTGTAATTTTATCAACTTGTTCCGTTTGTTGTTCTTCTGCGAATTTTGTTTTTATAGATAACAAATATTTAATTGAAGTATCGGAATCGGTTGACGATGGCTTTAAAACCTGTATAACTGGGTTTTCAATATCATTGTCAGTTAATTTAACTCTTATTTCGCTGACTTTTTCCGGCGGAATGTTTTCATTTACCGCATATTGAAGAATAGAACCACCGGTAAAATCTATACCTACACGAAGAGGTGTATGAGTAGGATATT
Source organism: Candidatus Gastranaerophilales bacterium (assembly GCA_016282705.1). GTDB lineage: Bacteria > Cyanobacteriota > Vampirovibrionia > Gastranaerophilales > Gastranaerophilaceae > Avigastranaerophilus. The sequence goes on from JAEELO010000078.1 coordinate 23,003, forward strand.
GCATAACCGACATAATCATTGCAATAATACCCGGAAGGAGTAATAAGCACGATAAACCGAACCATATCCATCTGTATTTAACTATATCTATTAATTTTTTTGTGTTTAAAACACTGTATGACATTTTTAATTCTCCTTAATTATTAATCTAGAACTCCGAATTTTGCTTTTTCACGTTGTGTTTCGGAAGCTTCATATGCTTCATTTATATCAGATTCTTTTAAACCGAACATACCGGGATGTTTTAATTGTCCGGTACCGAATGTCAGGTGCATAAAGTTCTTTGTAACCGTGATTGCGGAGAACATACTTACAATAACACCTATTGCCAGAGTTAAAGCAAATCCTTTAACAATGTTTGAACCTAAAAAGTATAGGATTGCACAAGTTATAATCGTTGACATATTCGAGTCAAAAATACTTGTAAATGCTCTGTCAAAACCTGAATTAATTGCCGTAAATAATGTTCTGCCTGCTCTTAATTCTTCTTTGGTTCTTTCAAATATAAGGATATTGGCATCTACCGCCATACCTATACTTAAAATAAATCCGGCAATACCTGCCAGCGTGAGGGTTACCCCTGTGACTTTAAATACTGCGAATGTTATCAAAGAATATATTACAAGAGCTATGTCTGCTATTAAACCCGGAACTCTGTAATAGAATATCATAAATAACATTACAAGACCTAAGCCGATAAAACCGGCTACAAAGCTTTTATGTAAACTGTCATCTCCCAGTGTCGGGCTTACTGCATTTTCTTCCAATATTTTTGCAGGAACGGGAAGTGCGCCTGCGTTAAGTAAATCCACATCTTCTTTTGCTTTTTCGTATGTGAATTCACCTGTTATTTGTGCTTGTCCGCCTGTTATTTCTGTTTGTACAACAGGTTCTGACATAACTTCACCGTTAAAGTATATTGCTATAGGATAACCTTTAAATTCTCTTGTTAATTTAGCGAATTTTTTAGCACCTTGATCATTGAAATTCAAATGAATTAACCATTTACCGGCGCTGTCTGTACCTACTTCGGCTTTTGTTAAATCTTTACCTGTTAAACCTGAAGATTCCCAGCCTGTTACATTGTCATTATCATCCAAAATAGGTTTTTTAAATTCCAATTCGGCAATTTCGCTTAATTTTCTTCTTACTTCTTTTAAATCTGAATCTTTTGGAATTTCGATAAGTAATCTTTTATCTTCAATTTGTTGAATTGTAATTTCCGAAATCCCCTGAGGGTTAATTCTTTTATCTAATGTTGCTTTTAATGCATCCATCATATCTTGAGTAACCTTAGCTACAGTTTCGGTGGTTTGTGCTTCAAGTACAATTCTTGAGCCGCCTTTTAAATCCAATCCCAATCTGGTTGGCTTTACGTTTATGATAACTATGGAAATTATAGTTAAAATAACTATCGCCCAGAATAAAATGATTTTATTTTTCATAGATATCCCCTGTAAAATCTAAACAAAACTATTTTAATTCTAACAAAAAGAAAATATCATGACATAAAATACTAACTTATGTTTCAAAAAGTAAAAATGTACTTTTCTTATGAACGAAATGATATAATATTTTTGTAGAAAAAGGGAAAAAAAACATGGTTACAAAGGAAAAAGAAACAGAAACGGTAAATATTTCGGAAGAAAGACAAAAAGCGCTAAAAGTTGCTATAGATAAAATCGAAAAAGATTTCGGAAAAGGTTCTATTATGCGTCTTGGTGATAAGCCTGCGGTTAATGTTGAAACAATACCGACGGGTGCTCTATCATTAGATGTTGCACTTGGTATAGGAGGTGTTCCGAGAGGCAGAATTATAGAAGTATACGGGCCTGAAGCAAGCGGTAAAACCACACTTGCTCAGCATATAGTTGCAGAATGTCAAAAGAAAGGCGGTATTGCCGCATTTGTTGATGCGGAACATGCTCTTGACCCTGAATATGCAAGAAATTTAGGTGTAAATGTAGATGAATTATTAATTTCACAGCCGGATACAGGAGAACAGGCTTTAGAAATTACGGAAGAACTTGTACGTTCCGCTGCTGTTGATATAGTTGTAGTTGACTCTGTTGCGGCTCTTGTTCCGAAAGATGAAATAGAAGGTGCAATGGAAGATAAACAGATGGGTTTGCAAGCTCGTTTGATGTCTAAAGCACTCAGAAAATTGACAGGTATTGTAAGCAAGACAAATACTACCGTAATTTTTATCAATCAGTTAAGACAAAAAATCGGTGTAATGTATGGAAGTCCTGAAACAACAACAGGCGGTAATGCTTTAAAATATTATGCAAGTATAAGACTTGATATAAGAAAAATTGAAACTTTAAAGAAAGATGACAGAGAAATCGGTAACAGAGTAAAGGTAAAAGTTGTAAAAAACAAAGTTGCTCCTCCGTTTAGACTTGCTGAATTTGATATTATATACGGAAAAGGTATAAGTAAAGCAGGCTGTATTCTTGATATGGCTGTAAATCTTGATATCGTTAAAAAAGCCGGAGCTTGGTTCAGCTATAATGATGAAAAACTCGGACAAGGCAGAGATAAAGTCAAAGAATTATTTGAAGAAAATCCAAAACTTCAAAATGAAATTGAAGTTAAAGTAAGAGAAGCTTTAAAATCAAAAGAATAATAAATAATATATAAATAAAATCCGCATTATTAAATGCGGATTTTATATTAATTTCCTTTTTTTGGATTCACAAATGAGTTTATGGCATGCTTTACACTGGGACGTTCAAACCAATCTCTGACATATCGTTCTATTCCGTAACAATTGCCGCGTTCTTTTAGCCCTGTAAATGCGTTAAATGCTGCTTCCATCATTCCTATTTGTACAGTAAAGTAAGGTCTTTTAGGATCTTTTAATTCTATATTAAAAGATAACCCTCTTACTCGTCTTAGTCCTCCATTTACGGTTTCTTCAAGTTCCTTTTTTTGGCATAAAAAATTGATTAAAGATTGTTCAAGTTCATTGTATAAAGGATTCCCGCTCATATTATTCCCTTTTTTCTTTGTACATATTTTTTATCTTATTATTAATTAATATCCCGCTTTTAGTATTTGCTAAACCTCCTTGAGAGGTTTCTTTTAATAAAGGCGACATTAATTGTCCTGTTTGAACCATTGCATCAACTATTTCATCAGGAGGTATTTTGCTTTCAATATTTGATAATGCCAGTTCGGCTGCTGTTATTGCGTGTACGGCAAGAAAAACATTTCTTTTTACGCAGGGAATTTCAACAAGTCCTGCAACAGGGTCGCAGGTTAAGCCTAATAGATTTTTTAAAGCCAAAGCTGAAGCATTTATAATTTGCTTTATATTACCTCCCATTATTTGAACCGCAACACCTGCGCTCATAGCCGAAGCTACACCGCATTCGGCTTGGCAGCCTGCAACTGCACCTGCCATTGCAACTTTGGATGAAATAACATATCCAATCGTACCTGCTGTAATAAGTGCATTTATTTCATCTTCTTCATTCAGTTCAAATTCCTCCGATAACGCGATTATTACGGCCGGAACTATTCCGCATGAGCCTGCAGTCGGGCAAGCAACAATTTTATTCATTCTGAGATTTTCTTCCGTTGTTGCTAAAGCATATTTGGTTATTTTCTCAAATGTTTTTCCGAAAAGAGCCTTTTGTTGTGAATATTTTTCGGATAATTTTCTGCAATCATCTCCGCACATCCTGCTAAATGACATTTCATTGGAAATTAAACCGTGTATTATTGCCTCTTTCATTGCATTTATGTTAGCAGAAACTTTTTTGCGTACTTCTTCTATTGAAATTTCAAAATCATATGCTTCTTTTTCCTGCATTACCTCGTATATTTGTTTGTTTTCTTCCGTGCAGGTTTTAATTAATTTTTCAAATGTATTTATTGAATATTCCAAACTATGCCTCTAATTTCTCTATATTCCTTACGAAATATACATCTTCAATTTTTTCTATGCCTTGTATTATTTTTTGAGGTATTTCGCTGTCCAAACAAATACACATAGAAGCGGTTTGTCCTCTTGCATTTCTGTCGCAGTCAAGTGATGCAATATTTATATTTTCAGCCTGAATTAAAGTTGATACTTTTGATATCATTCCGGGTTTATCTTTGTAGAATAGTAAAAGAGTATTATATTCTCCCGATATTTTTGTTGAAAAGTCATCAATCTTATCTATTTCGACATTTCCTGCGCCTACGGAATTACCTGAAATACTCATGTTTATTTCTCCTTCAAGAAGAAAATCTACTGCATTGGGATGTCTGTCTATATTATTTTCAAACTTATATGTATATTCAATTTGTTGAGCTTCTTTTGTATTGAATATGTTCTTGATAATTTCACTGTCTACTTTGTAACCCAATAATCCTGCAAGAAGTCCTTTATCGGTTCCGTGTCCTTTTCCTGTTTGTGCAAATGAATTATATAGAGTAAAGGTTACTTTTTTAGGTGTTTCTTTATATATTTTTTTTGCAAGTAATCCTAATCTTACTGCTCCTGCAGTGTGTGAGCTGGAAGGACCTGTCATTATGGGTGATATAACATCAAAAAGCGAACGTTGTTTCATTCTGTAATTATATGATTTTTAGAAAAATATGGCAATTTTGAAATACTTGAAATAATTAAAATTGTAGATTTAAAAGCCAATCAGGAATTGACATTTGCCCCGTTTTTATAATATAATCGGGTATTACAATAACTGCATTTTAAATAAGGAGAAAATCATTATGGCATTAAAACCTAATAAAAAAGGTGTTTTAACGGGAACAAAGAAGAGCGAAAAAATAAATTGGACAAATTCAAGTTTGTGGAAAAAAGGACTGACCGTAAATGCCGGAGCAGGTAATGATGTTATTGATTTCAAAAAGAGTAAATATGAAAATAAATTAAACGGGCAAACAGGAAACGATAAAATTTATGGCGGTACTAATATAGATACCATTCATGGTAATGCAGGTAATGATTTAATATACGGTTATAACGGTAATGATAAATTATATGGTGATGCCGGAAAAGATACTATAAAAGGCGGAAACGGCAACGATTTAATAGAAGGCGGAGATTCTGACGATAAATTATACGGTGAAGCCGGAAAAGATACTATAAAAGGCGGAAAAGGAAACGATTTAATAGAAGGCGACAATTCTGACGATAAGATATACGGTAATTACGGCACTAATACATTAAAGGGAGGTGCCGGTAATGACAGTATATGGGGCGGTACAGGTAACGATAAAATATATGCAGGAACAGGTAATGACTATATAAATGCAGGTAAAGGCACAAATACATTATACTTCGGTCAAAGTGACGGAAATAATACAGTAGCAAAAGGCGGCGGAACAGATATTTTGTATTTCACAAAAGCATCTGCTTTTAAAAATGTCACATATAAATATTCAGGTAATGACTTAATTCTTACATCGGGAAATACTACAGTTAAGGTTAAGGATTACAAACTTGGCGGTCACAGTGCTAAAAAGATTAAAGTAGGAAGTACAGAAAAAACACTTTCAAGCTTTTTAAAAACGGCAACACCGACGCCTGCTCCTACACCAACGCCGACACCTACTCCGACGGTAACACCTACTACTACACCAACTACAACTCCGACAACAACACCAACTACAACTCCGACCGATAGTTCAAGTTCATATATAACGTTTAACAGTATAAAAATATTCAAGGGAACTGACAATGCAGATACAATAACAGTTAATGAACAGGGAACAAGCAGAATATTTGCGGGTGACGGTGCGGATTCCATTACAACTTCAGATAACAGTTGGTCTACAAATTATATTTATGGCGGCAGAGGTAATGACACAATAACCAGCGGCGCTTCGCAGGATATTATCTACGGCGGCGGCGGTGAAAATACAATCTATTTGTCTGCGGGTTCAGGCAAAGATTATACTTATGATGAAAATGATAATACCTTTGTATTTAAAGATATTACAAATCTGAATCAATTAACTTTTTCGGGA